>NZ_DAINST010000119.1:0-5362 GCF_036741115.1 Dietzia sp. | reverse complement strand
GGCCTCAAGGGCGTCGAGTTCATCGCGATCAACACCGACGCGCAGGCGCTCCTCCTCTCCGACGCCGACGTCAAGCTCGACGTCGGCCGCGAGCTCACCCGCGGACTCGGCGCCGGCGCCGATCCCGAGGTCGGCCGCAAGGCCGCCGAGGACCACAAGGACGAGATCGAGGACGTCCTCCAAGGCGCGGACATGATCTTCGTGACCGCAGGTGAGGGCGGCGGCACGGGTACCGGCGCGGCGCCGGTCGTCGCCTCGATCGCCCGCAAGCTCGGCGCGCTCACCGTCGGCGTCGTCACCCGCCCGTTCTCCTTCGAGGGCAAGCGGCGCAGCAAGCAGGCGGCCGAGGGCATCGAGTCGCTCCGCGGCGCATGCGACACGCTCATCGTCATTCCCAACGACCGGCTCCTCCAGCTCTCGGATCCGTCCGTGTCGATGATCGACGCCTTCAAGAACGCCGACGAGGTCCTCCTCAACGGCGTCCAGGGAATCACCAACCTCATCACCGAGGCCGGCACGATCAACACCGACTTTGCCGACATCAAGGGCGTCATGTCCGATGCCGGCAGCGCGCTCATGGGCATCGGCTCGGCGACCGGCGACGAGCGGGCCCGCAAGGCCGCGCTCGACGCGATCAACTCGCCGCTGCTCGAGACCACGATGGAGGGCGCCAAGGGCGTGCTCATCACGGTCGCCGGCGGCTCCGACCTCTCCCTCATGGAGACCAATGAGGCCGCGCAGCTCGTGCAGGAGCAAGCGCACGAGGACGCGAACATCATCTTCGGCGCCGTGATCGACGATGCGCTCGGCGACGAGGTCCGTGTCACCGTCATCGCCGCCGGTTTCGACGGCGGCCCGCGCAAGCACGTCACCGATCCGGTCCCGGGCCGCCACCGCGCGGAGTCCGAGTTCGGCGAGCGTGAGCCCGCTCCTGCGCTCGGCGAGGTCCGCCGCTCGGAACCCGAGTCGCGACCCGATTACCGCGACGGCCGCGATGCGCGTGATGGCCGCGACGGGCGCGCCGACTTCCCGGGCGCGCGCCCGTCGGCACGCCCTGCCGAGGAGGACGACATCGACCTCCCGCCGTTCATGATGAACTGACCGGCAGCGTTCTAGAGGCGAGCCCGGCGCGATTCCGGGCGGGTCCACGAGCAGGACGTTCGCACGCGAGCGGGGCGCCCACCGTAACGGTGGGCGCCCCGCTCGCGTGTGATTGGGGTCGAGTCCTCGCGCTAGTCCGCGCTCGTGTCCACACCCATGGCCGCGTTCGGGCCCGCGCACGTGTTCCCGAGGCCGAATCGCGGATACGATGGGCCAATGCAGGGTGGAGAGAAATCGCGGGTGCGCAGGATCGTCACGACGCGTCGCGGTGGCGCCTCCGGGGGCAAGTACAGCTCCTTCAACCTCGGTGACCACGTCGGGGACGATCCCGCCGCGGTCCGGTCGAACAGGCGCAGGCTCGCAGAGGCGATGGGCCTCGATGATGCCGACATCGTGTGGATGGAGCAGGTCCACGGCACCAGGGTCGTGCGGGTCACCTCGCGCCCAGGGGGCGCGGTTCCTCGCACAGACGCACTCGTCACCGACCGGCCGGGCCTCGCCCTCGCGGTGCTCTCGGCCGATTGCGTCCCGGTGCTCGCGGCCGACGAGGAGGCCGGTGTCATCGGTGCGGCGCACGCCGGCCGTGTCGGTGCGGAGAAGGGGATCGTCCCGGCGATGATCGCCGCGATGGAGTCCCTCGGCGCGCAGAAGGAGCGGATCACCGTGCTGCTGGGACCCGCGGCGTCAGGAGAGCACTACGAACTCCCAGAGGAAATGGCGGCGGCTACGGAGTCGGTGCTGCCGGGCAGCCGGTGCACCACCGTCGACGGCACTGCCGGGGTGGATCTGCGCAAGGGGATCGCGCGGCAGCTCGCCGGGCTCGGCGTCGAGCAGGTCGACTCGGACCCGCGCTCCACGATCGCCGATCCCGAGCTGTTCTCCTATAGGCGCGAGGGCACGACGGGCCGGCTCGCCAGCGTGATCGTGAGGGAGGCGTAGATGGCGCCTATCTCTGCGGGAGCGGGCGGGGGAGAGGGAGCGGAAGCTTCCGGCGGTGGCCCCATGGGAGTGACGGCGGAGCGTGCAGCCGAGCTCGGCGAGCGTCTCGCCGCCGTACGCGAACGAATCGATAGTGCGCGGGCCGATGCCGGGCGCGGGGGCTCCGATGTGCGTCTCGTGGTGGTCACCAAGTTTCATCCCTTCGAGGACACGCTCCAGCTCGCCCGGTTGGGAGCCACCGACCTCGGGGAGAACCGGGTCCAGGAGGCGCAGGCCAAGGCTGAGCGCTGGGACGAGATCGCCGGGGCGAGCAACGACGAGAATGTGGGGCAGGGAGCCCCGCGCCGACCGAACCTCGTGATGATCGGGCATATCCAGTCGAAGAAGACCGGCTCCGTCGCCCGCTGGGCCGATGAGGTGCAGTCCGTCGACTCGGTCAAGGTGGCCGAGGGGCTGGCCCGCGGCCGCGCCCGCGAGATCGACGAGAACGGGGCGGAGCCGCTGCGCTGCCTCGTGCAGCTCAGCCTCGACGGCGACACTTCGCGGGGTGGCGTGGCATCAGGCGATCTGCTCGAGGTGTGCGCCACGGTGGCCGGGGCCGATTCGCTGCGCTTCGGCGGGATCATGGTCGTGCCGCCGTTGGACGGTGGGGATCCGGCGGCACATTTCGCGAGCGCGGCGAGCATCCGCGAGCGCGTACTCGCGGAATTCCCCGACGCCGTCGAGTTCTCTGCAGGCATGACCGGGGACCTCGAGGAAGCGATTTCCGCAGGCTCGACATGCGTGCGTGTCGGAACGGCGATCATGGGTCCGCGCCCAATACTCTGAGCCCGTACCTGAATGTGGGGAGGGATGTCGGCACCCTGCGGCCGCGCCCGAGCCAGGCCCCTACGACGATCGAGGACTCCTATGAGCACATTTGACAAGGTCAAGGACTTCTTCGGGATGAATCCGAACGCCCTGGCCGAGGGCGACGAATACTTCGACGACGAGTACGAGACCGGCGAGTTCCGCGCCGTCGATCCCGTGCGCGACGAGCCGCTCCATCCCGAGGACCGTGTGGGCCACGCCCACTCGCGGCCTGCGTACCGTTCCGACCGTTTCGCCGGGGAATACGCGGAGGACATCGGCGCCGGCGGCTACGGCCGCCTCGATCCCGAGCCCGCGCCGGAGCGTCCCCGCCGCTACCGCGCCGCCGCCCAGCGCGAGCCGCTCGGGGGCCTCGAGCCCTCGGCCCGTACGGTCGCGCCGGTTCGCGGTTCCGTCGCCCTCAAGCCCGAGGTCGACGAGTTCGAGGACTTCGACGACGGCCTCGTCGTCCGCCCCGAGGCGGCACTCGAGCGTCCCCGCGGCTACGCCGACGGCAAGAGCGTCGGCGAGAACTTCCGCGCGGGAACCCCGGTCGTCCTCGACCTCTCGCTCATGGCCGCGGGCGATGCCCGTCGTATGATCGACTTCGCCGCAGGCCTCGTCTTCGCCCTCGACGGCCAGATGGGCAAGATCGCCGACCGCGAGCGCACGTTCTTCATGTCTCCGGCAGGACTCGACCTCACCGAGGCCGAGAAGCGCGAGGCCGCGAACGCCGCTTTCCGCCGCTAACAGAGGCAGCTGCGCGACGGCTGATCAATAGCTGTCGCACGACGACGAGACCGTCGGCCACTGAGCGGATCAGGGCAGGCCACCCGCGCAGAGGGCGGGAGGCCTGCCGGCGGACTCGACAGACAGCCGACGACCGAAGCAGATTAGGACACGCCCCGTGGCACTCATCATCTTGATTCTCTCCTGGCTGCTCAGGGTGTTCTCTTTCCTCCTCATCGCGCGGATCATCGTTGAGATGATCACCTCGTTTTCGCGGGACTGGCGCCCGAAGGGCATCCTCGTCGTCATCTTCGAGGCGCTGTTCACCGTCACCGATCCGCCCGTCAAGGCGCTCCGGAAGGTCATTCCGCCGGTTCGGCTCGGCGCCGTTCAGCTTGATATCTCGGTCCTCGTCCTCTTCGTCATCATCTTCTTCCTACAGATGCTCCTGGGCATCGCCTACAGCTACGTCGTCTGAGGCGGGCATCCCCGATAGGCGTAGGCATCCGATCCCCGGGTTATCGCACTCGCCGGATATCGGGTAAAACGAGTGACGCAAAGAGGTCTACGTGAATAATTGTTATCGCGTGTGCTTCCGATAAGGTAGAACAGAGAGTGTAAGAATCGTTCGTCCTCGCATCGTGGGAACCACGGGTACGGTGGCCGCAAGGCGCCGCGACTCGCGGAGACCCGCCGGATAGTGCGGGCGGAATAAAGGTAAGCCCCCTCTGGCGGAGCCGGGGCCGTCTACACAAACGCAAGGGGAATGACATGCCGTTGACTCCAGCCGACGTTCACAACGTTGCCTTTAGTAAGCCGCCCATCGGGAAGCGTGGGTACAACGAGGACGAGGTCGACCAGTTCCTCGATCTGGTGGAGCAGGAGCTCGGCCGCTTGGTCGAGGAGAACGACGATCTCCGTGCGCGTGTCGACGAACTCGGTAGCGATCTCGAGTCGGCGAAGAAGGCCGGCGGATCCGGCAAGGATTCGGGCAGCGCGGCAGCAGCTCCTGCCGCCGCAGCCGCAGCTCCCGCCGCCGCTGCCACTTCCACCCCTGGGCCAAAGGCTTCCGCGACCCCCTCGCTCGCGAAGTCCGATGCCGGCGCCGACGGCGATGGCAGCATGCGCGCCGCCCGCGTCCTCGCGATGGCGCAGGAAATGGCCGACCGCCTCACGGGCGATGCGCAGAAGGAGTCCAACGGGCTCGTCAGCAAGGCGCGCACAGACTCCGACAAGCTCGTCTCCGATGCCAAGACCCGCTCCGACAAGCTGGTCGGCGATGCGAAGTCCGAGGCCGACCGCCTTCTCTCCGAGGCGAAGTCCCGCTCGGAGTCCATCGTCAAGGACGCCGAGGGCAAGTCCGAGGCGCAGATCCGCGAAGCGCAGTCGAAGGCCGATGCCCTCCAGGCGGACGCCGAGCGCAAGCACACCGAGATCATGGCCACCATCAACCAGCAGCGCGGTGTGCTCGAGGGCCGGATCGACCAGCTCCGCACCTTCGAGAAGCAGTACCGCTCGCGCCTCACCGCCTACCTCGAGAGCCAGCTCTCCGAACTCGGCAAGTCCGGGTCGGCAGAGCCGGCCGATGCGCCGCAGGCCGGTCGCATCCCGGGCCTCGACTCGAAGTCCGGCGGCAGCCAGTCGTCCTCGTCCTCGTTCTCGTCGGGTTCGACGGGTTCGACCGGGTCGTCGAGCCAGAGCAAGGGTAGCCACTCGGCGGACTAATTCTTCGGGTGCCTCCGGC
>NZ_DAINST010000118.1:0-5382 GCF_036741115.1 Dietzia sp. | reverse complement strand
CGCCCCAGCAGCCCAACCAGCCGCAACAGCCGCCCCAGAACAATGGACCCGTCCCCGGATTCGGCGGGCAGGGAGGCCCAGCGGGGCAGGGTCGTCCCGGCGGCCAGGGCTTTCCCGGCGGCCAGGGTGACCCGGTGGAGCAGGGGTTCCCCGGCGGCCAGGGACATTCCGGTGGCCAGGGCTACCCACAGGGCCAGCAGCCTTCGGGTCAGCAGCCCGCAGGGCAGGCGCAGGGCGGCGCCGCCAAGGCGGCGGGCGGGCGCAAGCTCGGGCTCATCATCGGCGCGGCCGTCGTCGTCATCCTCCTTGTGATCGCGCTCGTGTGGTTCCTCGTGGCGCGCAGCAGTCCGGAGGCCAAGGCAGAGCGCGAGATCTCGGACACGCTGACCAGCCTCGGCTCGGTCGAGAGCTTCTCGGAGTTCGGCGAGAAGATCTGCGCGCAGTACAAGCCGAGCCAGGAGCTCACCGACCAGCTGGCGACGATTTCGAAGGATTCCGGCGTCGATTTCGACCAGCAGTTCACCGAGCAGATCCGCTCCTCGTTCCCGTCCTCTCTCGAGGTCACGGGTGTCGACCTCGATGGCGACGACGCGACGGCGCACATCAAGAGCACCAGCGACGAAGGCCAGGAGACCGAAGAGGACACGAAGATGCGCAGGGAAGACGGCAAGTGGCTCGTCTGCGATCCCGCCGTCGACACCAACGGTCAGCCGGAGACGCCCGGGGCGTAGCGGCGGGGCACCTCGGGCATCCCACCAGCCCCGCCCGTCGCTCGACCGGCGGCCGACGGGAAGTACCCACGAAGTTCCGTAAGTACCCACGCACTCCTAACTTCGTGGGTACTCGCACAACTTGGTGGGTGCTTCGAAAGCCCGGCGATCCGGGCTTCCCGTCGCGCGTCGGACGCCCGGCAGCGCAACTAGTCCGCCCGGCCGAAGACGCCGACAAAGAATTCGCCGTTCGCCGGGCGCAGGTCCCACGTGGAGAATCGCTGCTGCAACGCGAGCCCGGCCTCCGCAGCGTCGCGAACGAAATCCTCGAAATCCCAGGTCCGCCCCGGGCCTGAGCCGTATCCGATTACGGCGCGGCCAGCAGGGGCGAGGTGTCGGGCGATGCCGCGCAGCGCAGGGGCGCGCTCGGAGCCGGCGAGGAACGCCATGACGTTCCCGGCGCTCACGATCAGGTCGAATTCCAGCGGCTCCCCGCCGTCTCCGGCTATCGAAAGCTCGGCGAGGTTCTGCACCTCGAAATGCGCGCCCGGGTGATCCGCGCGCGCCACCTCGACCAGCGCCGGGTCGAGGTCCACTCCCCACGCCTCGTGCCCGGCCCGGGCGAGGTATCCGGCGAGCCGGCCGGTGCCGCAGCCGGCGTCGAGGATTCGGGATCCGCGAGGCACCATGGCGTCGGCGAGCCGCGCTTCGCCGTCGATATCGCGGCACTCGGCGACCATCCGCCGCCACCGCTCCGCGTACTCGGCGGACTTGTCCGCGTTCTCCCGCAGCCCGGCGAGCCACAGGTTCTCTTCGGGGCCGTGCCCGCGCTGCCCATCTTCTCGTGCGTCGCTCATGCGCCCATGGTCTCAGCCGAGCGGGGTTTCGGCACCTACGTCGTCAAAGACGCTTCAAGCGGCACAACCCGAGGCCACCTCCGCGAGCGCGCGCTCCGGGTCCGCGGTGAGCCGGTCGAGCGCCACCGCCATCGCGGCCTGTTCCTGTACGCGGCGCCCCGCGGTGGAGACACGCAGCGAGGGCTCGCGCCCGGCGAGGGGAATCTCGCGCGTCCCGGCGAGCACGTCGGGAAGGTAGCGCGGGTGATCGGTGAAGGCCTGGCCCGAGAGCACCACGGTGTCCGGGCGGAAGAGCGCCGACGCGGTCCCGACGACCCGGCCGAGGGCCAGCGCGCGGTCGCGGAGGATTGCTCGAGCGGTCTCGGTCGAGGCTCCCCCGCCGTCCTTCGCGGCGAGCTCGTCGAGCGCCGTCACGGACGAGACGCCGAGTCCCGCCGCGCGCGCGGCGCGTAAGAGCCCGTGGTCGGAGACCGTGTCGATCAGGCCCCTGCCGCGGTCGTCGAGGTTCGGCACCTCGCCGAAGGGAAGGTGACGAAGATCCGCGGGGCCGGCGGAGGGCTGGTGGACGTTGCCGTCGATCACAAGCGCGGCGCCGATGTACTCGCGGCCGTAGACGAGGAGCGTCGAGCCCGAGTGGCGCTCGTGGCCCACGAGGAGCTCGGCTGCGGCCATCGCCTCGACCTGCGGCGCCACGGAGAACGGCACGCCCAGCGTCTCGCCGAAGAGTTCGCCGAGGGGCACGCCGTGCCAGCCGAGGAGGTCGTGCTCGACGAGGCCGGTCGGTGAGACGCGCGCCGCCGTGGCCACCCCACCCGCGGCGAGGGGGCGCCCGCGGAAGCCGTCGAGCAGACGGAACGCCTCGGCGGAGAGCAGGTCGACGCTGTCCCGCGGATCGCTCGGGGTGGGCACGCCGCGCGCAGTGAGCACCCGGCAGCGCATGTCGCAGATCGCCACGACGGAGTCCTTGAGGCCGATGTGCACCGCGACCGCCACCGGGCCCGCCGGGTCGAGCTCGAGTACCTCGCCGGGGCGGCCCGTGGCCCCCTGGCTAGTCGCGCCCGGCTGCCGATGGATCACACCGAGCTCTCCGAGGCTCGTGACGGCGCGCGCCACGGTTGCCTTCGACAGCCCGGTGACCTCGGCAAGCTCCGAACGGGAGGCTGCACCGCGGAAACGAATCGCGCGCAGGACCTGAGCGGCGCTGACGTCTGAGACACGGAAGGTCGGCGCGCTCTGGGCCGCTCCCGATAGGTGGATGTTCTCGGTCACGGAATGAACATTAGCACCGAAATAGACAGATCTGTCTAGTGAGTGGGGCACCTTCGATTCCCCGCGAGCCAAAAGGTGGTGACCTCCGCTCGGACCACGCCAGCATGAGCACCCCGAACAGTCCTCGCCCGGCGGGCCGCTGCCCCGAACGCCTGCGCGGACACGTCACAAACGACTAGAGAAACGGACCACCCATGACGACGCTCCTCGAACCCGCAGGAACCGCGGCGCGCCCGGTGGGCGCCCCCGAACCCGTCCCGGCCGGCCGCCGCCGAGTCGACGACCCCGGCTCGCGCTCCGCCGGTGGCGACGCCCCGCGCCGCACGCTCGCCTCGCGACTGTGGCACTCGCCCATCGCCCGCTGGCTATCCCCCATCGCGATCGTGGTGCTCTGGCAGCTCGGCTCATTCTTCGGCCTCATTCCCGAGCGGATCCTCCCCGCCCCGCAACTCATCGCCGAGTCCGGCTGGGACCTCATCCGCAGCGGCGAGCTCGGCGACGCCCTCGTGGTCTCCACGTGGCGCGTGGTCCAGGGCCTCGCTCTCGGCATCGCCGCCGGCCTCCTCGCGGGCATCGCGGTCGGCGGCTCGCGCCTCGCCGATTACATCCTCGATCCCCCGCTGCAGATGCTCCGCGCGCTTCCGCACCTCGGGCTCATCCCGCTGTTCATCCTGTGGTTCGGCATAGGCGAGGCGCCGAAGGTGCTGCTCATCGCTCTCGGCGTGTTCTTTCCCATCTACCTCACCGTGGCCGCGGGCATCCGCCAGATCGACCCGAAACTCGAGGAGGTCGCCACGGTATTCGGGTTCTCCCGGCGTCAGCGGCTCGTCGACGTCATCCTCCCGTCGGTCGCACCGCAGGCGCTCGTCGGACTGCGCCAGGCGCTCGCCATCGCATGGCTCACGCTCATCGTCGCCGAGCAGCTCAACGCGACGAGCGGGCTCGGCTTCCTCATCATGAACGCCCGGGACTTCCTCCAGGTCGACGTGATCCTCGTGGGGCTCGTGGTCTACGCGCTCCTCGGCGTGTTCACCGACTCACTCGTCCGCGCGCTCGAGCGCCGCGCCCTCCGGCACTACCACTGATCTCCGGCAGACGGCCGCCCAACCACTACAGAAATAGAGAGACCCCATGACACTCCTCGACACCGTCCGCCGCCACTCGCGCCCCGGGTTCGAAACGCCGCCGACACCGAGCGCCCCTACCGGCGCAGCCGCCGAACTCTCCGGCGTGCGCCGCGCCTTCGGCGACACGACCGTCCTCGACGGGCTCGACTTGCGCATTAGCACCGGCGAGATCGTCTCGCTCATCGGCCGCAGCGGTAGCGGCAAGTCGACCGCTTTGCGCCTTCTCGCCGGGCTCGACGGCGGCGCCACCGGCGGAGTACGCACTTCCGGCACCCCGTCCGTCGTGTTCCAGACCCCGAGCCTCCTGCCGTGGCGGACCGTCGCAGGGAACGTCGCGCACGGGCTCAACCAGATCGACGTGCCCGCGAAAGAGAAAGCCCGCCGCGTCGCGGAGACCCTCGCCGAGGTCGGGCTCGACGAGCACGGCGACTCCTACCCCGGCGAGCTCTCGGGTGGGCAGGCGCAGCGCGCCTCTCTGGCCAGGGCACTCGTCGGCGAGCCCGGGCTCCTCCTCCTCGACGAGCCGTTCAGCGCGCTCGACGCGCTCACGCGCGGGACCATGCACTCCCTGCTGCTCTCGCTGTGGGAGCGGCACCGCTTCGGCGTCCTCCTCGTAACCCATGACGTCGACGAGGCGATCGCCCTGTCGGACCGGGTCGACGTCCTGCGGGCCGGGCGGATCGCGCGGTCCGCCGTCATTTCCGATCCGCGATCCGGGCGTCCTGATCCGGACCTCAAGGCCGAGCTGCTCGCCGTGCTCGACGTCGCCGTGCAGGGCGCAACCGAGGAGGCCGGCGAATGAGCGGGTCCGCGCCCGTGACGGCCTCGCCGTCGGCGGCCCGTGCCCGGCGCTCTCGCACACTCGGCCTGCCCGCCCCAACGGCGCTCGCCCTGTTCGCAGTACTTCTCGCCGCGGTGCTCGTCGCCACGAGCGGTTGCGTGCAGCGGGAGGCGGACTCGCTCGCCGCGTCGACCGAGCCCGACCGGGTGCCCGCCGATCAGCTCGGCGACGTGGTCCTCGAGGTCGGCGATCAGAAGGGCGGCACGCAGTCCCTGCTCGAGGCCGCCGGGCAGCTCGGCGACCTGCCGTACAAGATCAACTGGTCCACCTTTACCTCCGGCCCGCCGCAGGTCGAGGCGCTCACGGCGGGCAAGATCGACTTCGCCGTGACCGGCAACACCCCGCCGCTGTTCGGCGCGGCGTCGGGCGCCCGGATCAAGATCGTCTCGACGACAGACATGTCGGGCAAGGGCGACAAGATTATCGCGCCCGAGGGCAAGGGGATCTCGTCGATCGCGGAGCTCAAGGGCAAAAAGGTCGCGGTGGGCAAGGGCACATCGGCGCACGGGCACCTGCTCCTGCAGCTCCAGAAGGCGGGCATGAGCATCGACGACATCGAGCCCGTCTACCTCCAGCCC
>NZ_DAINST010000117.1:0-5675 GCF_036741115.1 Dietzia sp. | reverse complement strand
GATGTCCTTGTCGTCGCGTCGGCGAACCCGGAGGACTACACGAACCGCGGGCGGATCATCACCCCGCTCAAGGACCGCTTCGGCGCCGAGATCCGCACGCACTACCCGCTCGAGGTAGAGGCAGAGGTCGCCGTGATCCGCCAGGAAGCCGAGCTCTCGGCCGAGGTGCCCGAGGTGTTGCTCGAGATCCTCGCCCGGTTCACCCGCGCGCTGCGCACGTCCTCGGCCGTAAACCAGTCGGCGGGCGTCTCGGCGCGCTTCGCCATCGCCGGGGCGGAGACGGTGGCCGCCGCAGCCCGCCGTCGCGCCGCCGTGCGCGGCACGGAGGATGCCGTCGCGCGCCTCGTGGACATGGCCGCTGCGCTCGACGTGCTCGCGGGGAAGGTCGAGTTCGAGCCGGGCGAAGAGGGCCGCGAATCTGAGATCCTCGAGCACCTCCTTCGCACCGCCACGGCCGAGACCATCGGCGAGCATTTCGCCGGCCTCGATCTCGCCCCGCTCGTCGAGGCCTTCGATGGGTCGCTGCTCATCACCACGGGTCCGGAGGTCACGGCCGCGGAGCTGCTCGACTCGCTGCCGGAGCTCGAGGACCCGGAGCTGTATGGGGAGATCGCCCGGCGCGTGGGCGCCGAGTCCGCGGGCGAGCGCGCCGGCGCCGTGGAGATCGCGCTCGAAGGCCTCTACCTCGCTCGCCGCCTGTCCAAGGACAGCGGCGACGGGGAGACGGTGTACGGATAGGCGAATCGAGGCAGGGACATGGTCGGAGAAATGCCCAGGCGAGAACACCCACAGCGGTACGGGCGCTACACCGGCGGCCCGGATCCGCTCGCGCCCCCCGTCGACCTCGGCGAGGCTCTCGATTCGGTGTCCGAAGGCGTGATGGCCGGGTATTCGCCCCGCCGCGCCCTGCGCGAGTTCCTCCGCCGGGGCGGCAAGGGGCAAGAGGGCCTCGACGAGCTCGCGGGCCGCGTCCAACGCCGCCGGCAGGAACTGCTCCAGCGGCACCGGCTCGACGGCACGCTCGGCGAGGTCAAGGAGCTCCTCGAACAGGCGCTGCTGGCCGAGCGGGGCCAGCTCGCGCGCGATGCCCACATGGATCCCATGGACCGCACGCTCCGGGAAATGAGCATCGAGAACCTCCCGGACTCCACCGCCGCCGCGGTGGCCGAGCTCTCCGAGTACGACTGGGCATCGAGCGAGGGCCGGGAAAAGTACCGGCAGATCCAGGAACTCCTCGGCCGCGAGGCGCTCGAATCCCGATTCGAGGGGATGAAGCGCGCGCTCGAAGGTGCGGGGGAGTCCGAGCGCGAGGCGGTCACGGAGATGCTCACCGCACTCGGCGAGCTGCTCGAAAAACATGCCCTCGGCGAGGACACGCAGTCCGATTTCGAGGACTTCATGTCCCGGTACGGGGACTACTTCCCGGAGAACCCCAAGGACATCGACGAGCTCATCGACACCCTCGCCCAGCGCTCCGCGGCCGCGCAGCGGATGTTGCAGTCCATGACGCCCGAGCAGCGCGAAGAGCTCGCGCGCCTGTCCGAGCAGGCCTTCGGCTCGCCCGAGCTGCAAAACCAGCTCGCCCGCCTCGACAGCGTGCTGCAGACCCTCCGGCCCGGCGAGGACTGGGACGGTTCCGAGGAATTCGGGGGCGACGAGCCCCTCGGCGTCGGCGCGGGGACGTCCGTTCTTTCCGAGCTAGGCGAGCTCGACGCTCTCGCCGATCAGCTCTCGGACTCCGGATCGGATTCTCCGCTGTCGGAACTCGACATCGAGGCGCTCGAACGCCACCTCGGCCGCGACGCCGGCGTCTCGGCGCGCACGCTCGCCGATATCGAGAAGTCGATGCGCTCGGCCGGGTACCTCGAGCAGGCGGCGGAGGGCGAGTTCCGGCTCTCGCCGGCCGCGATGCGCAAGCTCGGGCAGAGCCTCCTGCGCGATGCCGCCTCTCGGCTGTCCGGGCGCACCGGCGCGCGCGAGACCCGCGCTGCCGGCGCGGCCGGGGAACTCACCGGCTCGAGCAGGCCGTGGGCGTTCGGGGACACCGAGCCGTGGGACGTCGGGAAGTCGATCACCAACGCGATTACCCGCATCGCAGGGGATGGCGGGGATCCGCGCCGGGGGCTGCGGCTGGCGCCGTCAGACATCGAGGTGCAGGAGACGGAGGCGCGGACCCAGGCCGCGGTCGCGCTGCTCGTGGACACCTCGTTCTCCATGGTGATGGAAGGCCGCTGGGTTCCGATGAAGCGCACGGCGCTCGCCCTCCACCACCTCGTCTCCACGCGGTTCCGCGGGGACGCGATGGAGCTCATCTCCTTCGGGCGCTACGCGCAGCGGCAGAGCATCGGCGAGCTCATCGGGCAGGACGCGTTCTACGAGCAGGGCACCAACCTGCACCACGCCCTGATCCTCGCCGGCCGCTTCTTCCGCAAGCACCCGAACATGCAACCGGTGCTGCTCGTGGTCACCGACGGCGAACCGACCGCCATGCTCCTGCCGGGCGGCGAGCCGTGGTTCTCGTATCCGCCGGACCGGGAGACCATTGCCACCACCGTCGCGGAGCTCGACAAAGTCGCTCGCTTCGGCGCGCAGATCACGCTGTTCCGGCTCGGGGACCATCCCGGCCTCGCTCGCTTTCTCGATGCCATGGCGCGGCGCGTCGGCGGCACCGTCGTGGCGCCGGACCTCGACGACCTGGGCGCGGCCGTCGTGGGGGAATACCTCGGCTCCCGCTTCGGGGACGCAGGGGATTCGAGGGAGTAGGTAGGCGCTGGGCAGGTAGACAAGAGCGAGGAGGAGCTAGGTGGCGCCGAGTGCAGTGCGGGGACCGGTGGTCAAAGCGCCAGCGATGGGGGAACTGGACGACGCCTCGGAGGCGGAGCTCGGGGCCGACGGCGACTACCTCGACGTGCGAGTCGCCGGAGCCGAGCTCGACGGGCGGGACCTGTCGCGGTCCACGTTCGACGGGTGTGCGTTCGAAGGGCTCGGGGCGGACGGGGCCCGGCTCGACGATTCGCGGTTCAACGATTCGCGGATCGCGGGTGTCTCGGCGTCCTCGCTTGCGCTCGGCGGAGCGGTGTTCGACAGCGTGGAATTCTCCGACTGTCGCCTCGGCGCCGTCGAGATGTACGACGCCACGTTGCGGTCCGTGCGGTTCACGAACTGCAAGATTGAGTGGATCAACCTCCGCGGGGCACGGCTCCGCGACGTCGAATTCTCGGGCTGCATCGTCGGGGAACTCGACCTCGTCGACGCCACCGCGACCCGTGTGCGCTTTTCCGATGCCTGCACTGCTCGCGAGCTCGACCTCGGCGGTACCGCTCTCGCCGACGTCGATCTCCGCGGGCTCGAGTTCGCGGGGATCCGCAACGCCGCCGACCTCTCCGGGGCGACCCTGTCGGGCACCCAGGTCTACGCGATGGCGGAGTCCTTCGCCGCGCACCTCGGGATCCGGGTGGAGGACTAGGCCGTCCCGTGCCGCTGCGCGCCCGGCATTGGGACGGCGCGAGGTTAAAACCCAATTCGCCGACGGGGTTACTTTCGCCACAGTTGGACGTTAGAGTCTATTTTGTCAAGCTAAGTGGTGGCCTACCGAAAGGGCGATCGTGGGCTTCGTGAACTGGAGTAAGCAGCCGGCCGAGGGCGTCGGCTCGAACCGCAAGGGGATGAACATCCTGCGGGGACTCGCCGCGCGTGCCACAACACCGCTGCTTCCCGACGACTACCTCGGCCTCGTCAATCCGCTGTGGTCGGCGCGTGAACTCCGTGGCCGGATCATCTCGCTGGAGAAGGAGACCGAGGACTCCGCGACGGTGACGATCCGCGCGGGCTGGGGCTTTCCGATCCACTACGAATCCGGGCAGTACGTGGGCATCGGAGTCGACATCGGCGGCCGCTGGCACTGGCGCTCCTATTCGCTCACCTCCGTCGGGGAGTCGCGGGAGGCCCGCGACAAGATCATCACCATCACGGTCAAGGCGAACCCCGACGGCTTTCTGTCCTCGCACCTCGTCGACGGTGTCGAGCCCGGCACGATCATCAGGCTCGCCGCGCCCAAGGGCGACTTCCACCTCCCGGAGCCCGTGCCCGAGCGCATCCTCTTCATCACCGCGGGAAGCGGGATCACGCCCGTCATGGGGATGCTGCGCTCGCTTGCGGCCAAGGGCCCGCTGCCCGATATCCTTCACATCCACTCGGCGCCCACGCGGGAGGACGTCATCTTCGGATCCGCGCTCGAGCAGCTCGCAGACGGAGAGGGGCGCTACGAGCTCGCGCTGCAGCTCACCGACTCGATGGGGAAGTTCGACGCCGCCGCCCTCGACTCCGTGGCGCCGGACTGGCGCGAGCGCGAGTGCTGGGCGTGCGGCCCCGCCGCGATGCTCGACGTCCTTGAGGCCCATTACGAGAAGGCCGGCTCCCGGGACAAGCTCCACATCGAGCGGTTCACCATCGCCCGCACCGACCACGGCGGGGAGGGCGGCACACTCCGCTTCTCGATCTCCGACAAAGAGGTCGAAGTCGACGGGGCCACGACCATCCTCGAGGCCGGGGAATCGCTCGGCGTCCAGCTGCCGTTCGGGTGTCGGATGGGCATCTGCCAGACCTGCGTGGTCTCGCTCGCCAAGGGCTACGTCCGCGACCTGCGGACCGGCGAGGAGCGCCGTGAGGGAGAACGAATCCAGACCTGCGTGAGCGCCGTGTCCGGCACCTGCACAATCGAGCAATAGGGGGAACCGATGGCCATTACAGATATCGACGTGTACGCCCACCTCACCGAAGAGGACATCGAGAACCTGGGCGCCGAACTCGCGCAGATCCGCGAGGACATCGAGTCGAGCCGCGGCGAGCGGGACGCGCGCTACATCCACCGGGTTATCGCGTGGCAGCGCGGCCTCGCGGCCGCCGGGCGCGCGACCCTGTTCTTCAGTAACCACAAGCCGGCGTGGATCGCCGGCACCGCGATGCTCTCGGTGGCGAAGATCCTCGAGAACATGGAACTCGGCCACAACGTTATGCACGGGCAGTGGGATTGGATGAACGACCCGGAGATCCACTCCTCCTCGTGGGAGTGGGACAACACCTGCCCGAGCACGCAGTGGAAGCACTCGCACAACTACGTGCACCACAAGTACACGAACATCGTGGGGATGGACGACGACGTGGGGTACGGCATCCTCCGGGTCACCCGCGACCAGCCGTGGGAGTGGTGGAACGTCGGCAACTCCGTTTACAACTTCCTGCTCGGCACGTTCTTCGAGGTCGGGGTCGCGCTGCATCACGTCGAGGTGGCGAAGCTGCGCGAGAAGGAGAAGACCTGGGGTCAGGCCTTCAAGGACCTCGGGGTCATCGGCCGGAAGGTCGGCAAGCAGGCCGCGAAGGACTACCTCATATTCCCGGTGCTCGCGGGAAAGAACTGGAAGAGCACGCTGACGGCGAACTTCACGTCGAATATCGTGCGCAACTACTGGGCGTACGTGGTGATCTTCTGCGGCCACTTCCCCGACGGCGCCGAGAAGTTCACCGTCGAGGAGTACGAGACCGAGGACCAGGCGCGCTGGTACCTGCGCCAGATGCTCGGTTCGGCGAACTTCCACGCCGGGCCCGCGATGCGGATGATGAGCGGCAACCTCAGCCACCAGATCGAGCACCACCTCTTCCCCGACCTGCCGAGCAAC
>NZ_DAINST010000116.1:0-5767 GCF_036741115.1 Dietzia sp. | reverse complement strand
GGGCGTCCGCTACGAGGAGGTCTCGCTCGGCTACCCGCGGGAATGGCAGAGACGCGGACACCCCGTGCCGCTGGCCAGGCAAATCCTCCCCGTGCCCGCCGCGCCGCCGGTGCAGTGGCTCGAAGGAGCGGGAGACGCCGTCGGCGAGGAGACCGATCCGGTCTCCGGAGGGCCCCACATCGCCGCCCCAGGCGAGCGCGGCACACCGTTCCGCGAGCAGATCGAACCGGAGGTCTGGGAGAGGGTGAGGAACCCGTGAGCCCGAACGAGCACACGCCGGGATCCACCGGTGACCTCCTCCGCTCCGTGCTGCCCGGCGAGGTCTACGTCGCGTCGTGGGACGAGGCGCTCGCCGGCGGCGCGGACGAACGCTCGGCCATCGACTCCCTCTTTCCCGCGGAGGCCCGGCTCAGCGAGACTTACGCCGAGCGGCGCCGCGCCGAGTTCGCCGCCGTGCGGACGTGCGCCCGCGCGGCGTTGTCTCGGGCGGGCTTCGCGCCGGCGGCGATCCTCAAGGGCGCGCGCGGCGTCCCGATCTTTCCCCCCGGGGCCGTGGGCACGCTCACCCACACCGAGGGGTTGCGCGCGGCGGCGGTGGCTCATGACGCGCACGTCCGCGGCGTGGGGATCGACGCGGAGCCGCACGGCGCCCTCCCCGACGGCGTGCTCGGAGCGGTATCCCTCCCTGCAGAACGCGAATGGGTGACGGCGATCCTCGCCGCCGAGCCCGAGCTCCGCGTCGACAAGCTCCTCTTCTCTGCCAAGGAGGCGACGTACAAGGCGTGGTTCCCGCTCACCCGCCGCTGGCTCGGTTTCGAGGACGCGGAGATTCGCTTCTCCGTCGAGGAGCTCGGCACGGACCGCGTGGGGCTAACGGCAACGGGCGGATTCACTTCGCGCATCCTCGTCGAGCCCGGAGTGGTCGACGGCGGGGCGCCGCTGGAAGAATTGCGGGGACGCTGGGTTATCGCCGCGGGCTTCGTCGTCGCCGCGATCGCGCTGCCGCATGCGGGCGTCCACGGCGAGCCGGGCACCGGTGCAGCCGCAGGGTGCGACTAAACCCCGGGCTCGATACCCACACCACAGCCAGAGCAGGAGAGCATGTCGAAGTCGAAAGCGCGTAGGAGCGGACCACCCCCGGAGCCGGGCATCGTCGTCGTCGACAAGCCCGCGGGCATGACGAGCCACGACGTGGTCTCGCGCTGCCGCCGCGCGTTCGCCACACGGAAGGTCGGGCACGCCGGCACGCTCGATCCGGCCGCGACCGGCGTCCTGCTCATCGGTATCGAGCGCGCGACCAAGCTGCTCGGGCACCTGTCACTCACCACTAAGACGTACGAGACCACCATCCGCCTCGGCGCCTTGACGAGTACCGACGATGCCGAAGGGGAGACACTCACCAGCGCCCCCGCAGGGCACCTGCGGCGCGAGGACCTCGACGCTCCCGTCGCCGCCCTCACCGGCGAGATCATGCAGCGGCCCGCCGCCGTCTCCGCGATCAAGATCGCCGGTAAACGCGCCTACGAGCGCGTCCGCTCGGGCGAGGACGTCGAGATCCCGGCGCGCCCCGTCACGGTCCACCGCTTCGAGATCGTCGACGTCCGCCCCGGCGCGGATGGGGCCGACGTGCTCGACGTCGACGCCGTCGTCGACTGTTCTTCCGGAACCTACATCCGCTCGCTCGCGCGCGACCTCGGCGAGGCCCTCGGCGTCGGCGGGCACCTCACGGCTCTCCGCCGCACCCGCGTCGGCGATTTCGGTCTCTCCGTCGCGCGCACGCTCGACCAGCTCGCCGAGCACGCGGAGGTCTCCATTTCCCTCGACGACGCCGTGCTCGACTGTTTCCCCCACCGGCCCGTGACGGCGGAGGAGGCCATTGGCCTGGCCCACGGGAAATGGCTGGAGCCGGTGGGAGAGAAGGCCACGGTCGCCGCGGTCGACCCCGAGGGCGTGCCCGTCGCGCTGCTCCGGGAATCGGGTTCCCGGGCGGCGCCGGTCTTCCTCGTGCGGCCGCAATAGGCGTGCAGCCGTAAAAAGGTAGGGGGAAGGCCGAATTGGAGAACGCAACGGAGAGCAAAGTCCGGCCGAGTAGCCGTGCGCGTAACCTAGTGCCCGTGCAATTGTGGCGAGACTTCCGAGACATCGATACCGGTGCGCGCGGCGCGAGCGTGGCCATCGGCGTGTTCGACGGCATCCACCGGGGACACCAGCTCCTCTTGGCCCGCGCCGTGGCCGACGCCGCACGCCTGGGCACGATGTCGGTGATGGTGACCTTCTCGACCCACCCGGTCGAGGTGATCAAGCCCGGAGCCGCCCCCGAGGTGCTCACGCCCCTCGAGCGGCGCGCCGAGCTCGCGGGGGAGTACGGCATCGATGCCGTGTTCGCCATCCCCTTCGACCGGGAGATCGCCTCGTGGAGCCCCGAGGAGTTCTTCGACCGCCTGCTGGTCGATCGCCTCCACGCCACGAGCGTCGTCGTCGGCTCGAACTTCACCTTCGGTTTCAAGGCCGCCGGTACGGCGGAGACGCTCCGCGAGCTCGCGGCGGCGCGCGGGATCGAGTGCCACGTTGCAGATCTCTTGCCCTCCGCCCCCGGCGAGGCCGATGTGGTCTCCTCAACCGCGGTCCGAAAGGCTCTCGGCCGTGGGGAGGTCGGCGCGGCTGCGCAGATGCTCGGGCGACCGCACCGGGTCACGGGCGAGGTGATCCACGGTCTCGGCCGCGGTGGCAAGGAGCTCGGCTATCCGACTGCCAACCTCGCGGCGGACATGGTCGAGTGCGTCCCCGTCGACGGTGTCTACGCCGGCTGGTTCACCATCTGCGACGACGGCCCGGCAGCCGGGACGATGTCCACCCACACCCGGTACCCGGCGGCGATCTCGGTGGGCACCAATCCGACCTTCGACGACGTCGACAGGACCGTGGAGGCCTTCGTTCTCGACGAGAGCGGGGACCTCTACGGCCGCCGCGCGGCGGTGGAATTCGTCGGCTATGTCCGCGGAATGGAGAAGTTCTCGGGCGTCGACGAACTCCTCGAGGCGATGGCGCGAGACGTGCGCACCACCCGTGAGCTCCTCGGCACATGCCACGAGGAGACGGGCATTCCGCCGGCCTCCTGAGCCGGCACAGTGGTCTGGCCAGGGACCGGCGCCCGCCGCGATTATGGCGGTGCCCCACCGCCCGGTAAAGTGGTCCCTCGGCCCCGCTGCAGTCCGCGGCGGCGCGGGCCGACGCACACGGCGCGGACTGGAACAACGGAGAACACTCATGGCACTGTCCACCGAGAAGAAGAAGTCGATCCTCAGCGAGTTCGGCATCCACGAGACCGACACGGGCTCGCCCGAGGCCCAGGTCGCGCTCCTCACGGCGCGTATCTCGGAGCTCACCGAGCACCTCAAGGACCACAAGCACGACCACCACTCCCGCCGTGGTCTGCTGCTCCTCGTCGGCCGCCGCCGTCGCCTGCTCAACTACGTCGCGAAGACCGACATCCAGCGCTACCGTACGCTCATCGAGCGCCTCGGCCTGCGCCGCTAAGACTTCGGGCGCCCCAGGCGCCCGGCCGCGCGCCGCGAGGCGCCGCTATTGACTTGATGCCCTGCGCCCCCGCCATTTCGGCGGGGGCACAGGGCATTTGACTTCGGTCGCAAGGGGGCGCGACTTAGGTCGCGAAGCGACGGGTCCCGAATCCGCAAAAGTGATCCATCCCGCAGACTATAGTTCGGGCCTGTAAGGCATCATCCACGTGTTCGTGCAGGTGAGAGGATCAAAATGCATACCCCGTCTATGTCCCACCGCCTCTGGGCGGAGTTCCTCGGTACGTTCTGGCTCGTCTTCGGTGGCTGCGGTTCCGCCGTACTCGCCGCGAAGGTGGTCCAAGACGGAACGATCAACATGGGGATCGGATTCGTCGGCGTCGCCCTCGCCTTCGGGCTCACGGTCCTCACCGGCGCCTACGCCCTCGGTCATATCTCTGGCGGCCACTTCAACCCGGCCGTCACGTTCGGCTGCGCCATCGCCAAGCGCGTCGAATGGTCGGCGGTCGTGCCGTACTGGGTCACGCAGATCGTCGGTGCATCGGTGGCCGGCGGCGTCCTCTACTTGATCGCCTCGGGCAAGGACGGCTTCTCCGCCTCGGAAAACGGCTTCGCCACCAACGGATACGGAGAGTTCTCGCCCGACGGTTACTCGCTGCTCTCGGTCATCATCATCGAAATCGTTCTCGCGGCGGTCTTCCTGTGGGTCATCCTTGGCGTCACGTCGAATAAGGCGCCCGCCGGATTCGCTCCGCTGGCGATCGGGCTCACGCTCACACTCATTCACCTCATCGCGATTCCGGTCTCCAACACCTCGGTCAACCCTGCTCGCTCGCTCGGCGTCGCCTGGTTTGCCGGCGGCGACCACCTCGCACAGGTGTGGGTCTTCATCCTCGCTCCGCTCATCGGCGCGGCGATCGCGGGCGTCAGCTACGCGGCGCTGACCGGGGACGAGGACGATACTCCTGCCGAGCAAGAGGCACGCGTCGGAGCCGACGGCTAGGGGAGCGGAGTTTCGGGGCTCGCGCGAAACGCGGGCCCCGAATTCGCGTCTGCGGCGCGCTCTGCCGCGAGCTCGCCTGGTCGCGTCCGGCTGGCCCAGCCCGTCGGGCAGAGTCCGGCATGCTGGGCGGCCCCGGCGGAGTGCCGACCTGGAGGCGGGACGGGGAGAACCGGGAATTCGCCAGATGGAGTGGTAAAGTCTGCCGTGTCAGCGCATATAGGGACGCGGAGCGAACACAAGGGGCTCGGTCCTCGGTAGTGGCAGCCGAACGCTCGCGATTCGTCTCGCACGGTTTTGCGTCTACAGACTTTCGGCTGCTTCGATCGAAGGCCGCCACCTTTTCCTCTCGTGTCCTGGTGTGATGCGCGGACAGCAGTTCGTTCGACACCGACAGTCAGGAATTCCATATATGACTTCACACAAGGCAACCGAGATCGAGAGCGGCGTGTTCGAGTCCGTCGCCACGATCGACAACGGCGCATTCGGCAGCCGTGAGATCCGCTTCGAGACCGGCCTTCTCGCCCGTCAGGCCGCAGGCTCCGTCGTCGCCTACCTCGACGAGGAGACGATGGTCCTCTCGGCGACCGCCGCCGGCAAGCACCCCCGCGAGGGCTTCGACTTCTTCCCGCTCACGGTCGATGTCGAGGAGCGCATGTACGCCGCGGGTCGCATCCCCGGCTCGTTCTTCCGCCGCGAGGGCCGCCCGTCCACAGACGCGATCCTCACCGCGCGCCTCATCGACCGGCCGCTGCGCCCGTCGTTCGTCTCCGGCCTCCGTAACGAGATCCAGGTCGTCGTCACGGTCATGAGCCTCAACCCGTCCGATCTCTACGATGTCGTCGCGATCAACGCCGCGTCCGCGTCGACCCAGATCTCCGACCTTCCCTTCAACGGCCCGATCGGCGGCGTCCGCGTCTCGCTCATCCCCACGGCCGAGAACCCGAAGGGGCAGTGGGTCGCGTTCCCGACCGTCGAGCAGACCGAGGCCTCGGTCTTCGACATGGTCGTCGCGGGCCGCGTCGTCTCCGGCGAGGGCAAGAACGCCGATGTCGCGATCATGATGGTCGAGGCTGGCGCCTCCGACACCGTTGTCGACAAGGTCAATTCCGGGCTCCAGGCCCCGACCGAAGAGGTCGTCGCCGAGGGCCTCGAGGCCGCCAAGCCCTTCATCGCCGAGCTGTGCGGCGCCCAGGCCGCGCTCGCGGAGGTCTCTGCGAAGGAGACCTCC
>NZ_DAINST010000115.1:0-5770 GCF_036741115.1 Dietzia sp. | reverse complement strand
AGCGTCGTGGCGATGCTGTAACCGGTGGCGGGATGACCGAAGCCGGCCGCGACGCCGAATCGTTCCGGACCGAGGTCGGCGTTGCGGGTGGCGCCGATGAGTGTGGTGCCGATGCGGACCGTGCCGGGAGAACGCCGCGCCGCGAGCAGCGGGAATCGGACGTGTTCTGTGCGCAGCACCTCGATCGCAGGGCGCCGCCCGCCCTCCGCCGCGCCGACACTCCCATGGCCGCGGCGCGCCACCTCGGCGAGGCCGCCGCGGTCGAGTCCGAGTCGATCCGCAAGGCGGTCTCGCAGTTCCGGCGAACCCATCGCCGGCGCTCCCGCGAGATCCGTCTCCTCGAGCAGGGTCTCGCCGCCGGGTAAACGGACGGCGTAGAGGAACGAGCGGCGCCTCGAGCGCCTTCTGCGGGCGGCAGCACCGACGACGACGCCGCCGGGACCGCCCGCCGCGGCCACAGGTGCGCGCCAGTCCATGAGGATCCCGCCGCTCCCGCCGCTGCCGTCGGCGTTCGTGCCAGCTTCGGCGCCGCCGCTCAACGTTCCCGCGAGGAACCGCTCCGCTTCGACATCCGCCACGACGATCCCGAATGCGGACTGTGCGGGGGACTCCCTGCGCGGAGCCGGTCGCCCGACCGGCTCGGCCCCGCGGCAATCGACCACGGCGATCGTCCCGTCCTCCGCCCGCAGGGCGCGCAGCTCGGCGGTGGTGGGCGCGGCCTCCGACGTCACGATCGAGGGGCAATACGAGAGCAGGGCGCGCTGCAGTCCTGCGGGGTCGACGACGACGTACGGGAGGTCGACCAGGCCGTGGGCGGGCGAGCCGTCGCGGCGCGGCGCGACGACGGCGGGGGAACGAGTGGTGCGGGTGGCGACGCCGGAAAGGGCCGGGAATGCCTCCACCGCCGCGCGCCACTCGGGCTCCCACAATCCGTAGGTCGCCGTCCACGTGCGTTCCGGGCGGGGGTCGACGGCCCTGATATCCAGCCCGCGCCGGGCGCATCCGGCGGCAAGCGCGAGGCCCGCAGGTCCGAGGCCGGCAATGAGCACGTGGGGGATCGTCATGACGTCCACCACAGTAGACGGAGCGCGCCTCCGGACCGTGCCGGCTCGGGCAGCGCCGCGGCCGGGGAGGGGACGATGGTGGGCTGGGGAGTGGGCGGCGTCCGTCCATTTTCTCGGTTCGCCGGGGGACCGAAGCGGCAGGTAAGGTGGTACGTTGGCCGATCCAGCAACCGCGAACGAAACGGAGTCCAGCTTTCGTGATCACCATCGACGACCTCGAGGTGCGCGCCGGCGTGCGCACCCTGCTGCACATGGACGGATCCACCCTCCGCGTGCAGCCGGGCGACCGCATCGGGCTCGTCGGGCGCAACGGCGCCGGGAAGACCACGACCATGCGGATCATCGCCGGAGAGGGGGAGCCCTACGCCGGCTCTGTGACGGCTACTTCCGAGATCGGTTACCTCCCGCAGGACCCGCGCGAGGGCGATATGGAGGGCACCGCGAAGAACCGGGTGCTCTCGGCGCGCGGGCTCGACGAGCTGATGAGCAAGATGTCCGTCGAGCAGGAGAAGATGGCCGATTCCTCTGATCCGAAGCGACAGGACAAGGCCATCCGACGCTTCGGCCGTTTCGAGGAGGAGTTCTCCTCCCGCGGCGGGTACGAAGCCGAGAGCGAGGCCGCGCGGATCTGCGCCTCCCTCGGCCTCGACGACCGGGTGTTGGAACAAAAGATGGGCGTGCTGTCCGGCGGTCAGCGCCGCCGCATCGAGCTCGCGCGCATTCTCTTCGCCGCGTCCGAGGGCGGCGGCAAGTCGGCGATGACCCTTCTGCTCGACGAGCCCACGAACCACCTCGACGCCGATTCGATCCAGTGGCTGCGCCAGTTCCTCTCCAACCACGAGGGCGGGCTCATCATCATCTCCCACGATGTCGAGCTGCTTGAGGACGTCGTGAACAAGGTGTGGTTCCTCGACGCCGTGCGCGGCGAGGTCGACGCCTACAACCTCGGCTGGAAGAAGTACCTCGAGCAGCGCGCCACGGACGAGGCGCGCCGCCGCCGCGAACGCGCGAACGCGGAGAAGAAGGCCGCAACCCTGCGCACGCAGGCGGCCAAGCTCGGCGCCAAGGCCACGAAGGCAGCAGCGGCGAAGCAGATGCTCCGCCGCGCGGACTCGATGATGGACGACCTCGAAGAGGAGAGTGTCGCCGACCGGACGGCGCGCATCGCGTTCCCGAAGCCCGCGCCGTGCGGCAAGACCCCACTGTTCGCCGAGGGCCTGACCAAGATGTACGGCTCCCTCGAGGTCTTCGCTGGCGTCGACCTCGCGGTGGACAAGGGTTCGCGCGTGGTCGTGCTCGGGTTCAATGGCGCCGGCAAGACCACTCTGCTAAAGCTGCTCGCGGGCGTGGAGCGCACAGATGGGGAAGGCGGCATCGTCTCCGGGCACGGCCTGCGCATCGGCTACTTCGCACAGGAGCACGACACCCTCGATATGGACGCCTCGGTGTGGGACAACATCCGGCACCTCGCCCCCGACGCGGGGGAGCAGGACCTGCGGGGCCTGCTCGGCGCGTTCATGTTCACCGGACCACAGCTCGACCAGCCCACGGGAACCCTCTCGGGCGGCGAGCGCACGCGCCTCGCGCTCGCCGCGCTCGTCTCCTCTGCGGCCAACGTGCTGCTCCTCGACGAGCCGACGAACAACCTCGACCCGATCTCCCGCGAGCAGGTCCTCGACGCACTGCGCACGTACGAGGGCGCGGTGGTCCTCGTGACGCACGACCCCGGCGCCGTCCGGGCTCTCGAGCCCGAACGGGTCATCGTCCTCCCGGACGGGACCGAAGACCTATGGAGCGACGAGTACATGGAGATCGTCGAGCTCGCCTAGTCAAGCGCCGGACTCGGCGCCCGAGCAGGGGCCGAAGTAGGCACCCGAGTCGGAGTACGGGCCAGAGTCGGCCTCCATGACGGAGTCGGCGCACAATCGAAAGGGGCCCGCCATCTGGCGGGCCCCTTTCGTTGGTGGCTCCTCGTTCGCCGCGCCGGCCTATCCGTCTTGCGTACGCACCGAGTGCTCGACGAAATCGAGCACCTCGCCGGCGATCTCGGTGTCGCCGCCGGTAGCGAGGTGGGAGATGAGACCGTCGAGAACCATGTCGAGATAGGTGAACATGACCCTCTCGCTGACGTCCGTCCGCACTCGCCCCTGCTCCCGTTGGATGGCGAGTCGGCTCGTCGCCGCCTCGTCGACGAGCTTCTGGTGGTCGGCCCACTGCTCCCGGAACCCCGGGTCGGTGCGCACGCGCCTCGCCACCTCGAGGCGGGTGCCGAGCCACGAATAGTCCTCTTGAGAAGCGAGGAGATTGCGCATCACCTGGACGAATCCGTCCGCGGCGATGGTGTCGAGCATCGCCTCGGTATCGCGACGGGCGAGTTCGAGGAACAGCGCGTCCTTATCGGCGAAGTGGTGGAAAATCGCCCCCCGTGACAGGCCGATGGCCGCCTCGAGGTGGGATACGGTCGCGCCCTCGTAGCCGAATTCGGCGAAGCATCGCCGTGCACCGGACAGGATCTGTTCCCGCCGCTGCTCCATGTAATCTGCGGAGACCTTGGGCATTTTCCAGACCTCCTTCTCGGCCAACTCCCACTCCGTACGCGTGTGAGCGGGTGCGCGAATCGCGACCCGCCCACACGTCGTACGACAAGGTGCGGGGAGCCCGCGCCGCCGGTGTCCCTCGCGGAAGCGGCGCGGACCCCCTGTACCGATCGGGGAGCTAGGCGCCCTTGATCATGTTCCGCAGCACGAACTGCAGGATGCCGCCGTTGCGGTAGTAATCGGCCTCACCGGGAGTGTCGATGCGGACGACCGCGTCGAACTCGACGGTCGAGCCGTCTTCCTTGGTGGCGACGACCTTGACCGTCTTCGGCGTCGAGCCGTTGTTGAGTTCCTCGATACCGGAGATCGCGAACGTCTCGGTGCCGTCGAGTCCGAGCGAGCCGTGCGACTCACCCTCGGGGAACTGCAGCGGGATGACGCCCATGCCGATGAGGTTCGAGCGGTGGATCCGCTCGAAGGACTCGGCGATGACCGCCTTGACGCCGAGGAGGCGGGTGCCCTTCGCGGCCCAGTCGCGCGAGGAACCGGTGCCGTACTCCTTGCCGCCGAGGACGACGAGCGGGATGTCCTGCGCGGCGTAGTTCTGCGCGGCGTCGTAGATGAACGACTGCGGCGCGCCCTCCTGCGTAAAGTCGCGGGTGTAGCCACCCGAGACGCCGTCGAGGAGCTGGTTCTGAAGGCGGATGTTCGCGAACGTGCCGCGGATCATCACCTCGTGGTTGCCACGACGCGAGCCGAAGGAGTTGTAATCCTTGCGGGCCACACCGTTCTCGTCGAGGTACTTCGCGGCGGGCGTGCCCGGCTTGATCGGCGACGCGGGGGAAATGTGGTCGGTGGTGACCGAGTCTCCGAGCTTGGCGAGGACGCGGGCGCCCGAGATATCGGAGACCGGGGCCGGCTCCATCTCCATGCCGTCGAAGAACGGCGCCTTACGGACGTAGGTCGACTTATCGTCCCACTCGAAGGTCTTGCCGTCGGGGGTCGGGAGGTTGCGCCACCGGTCGTCGCCGGCGAACACGTCGGCGTACTTCTCGGTGTACTCCTTGCGGGAGATCGACGCCTGGATGGTCTTCTCGATCTCCTCGCCCGAGGGCCAGATGTCCTTGAGGAAGACCTCGTTGCCGTCGTTGTCCTTGCCGAGAGAGTCGGACTCGAAGTCGAAGTCCATGGTGCCGGCAATGGCGTAGGCGATGACCAGCGGCGGGGACGCCAGGTAGTTCATCTTGACGTCCTGGTTGATCCGGCCCTCGAAGTTGCGGTTGCCGGACAGGACGGCGGTCGCGGTGAGGTCGTTCTCCTGGATCGCGTTGGAGATCTCCTCCGGTAGCGGGCCGGAGTTACCGATGCAGGTGGTGCAGCCGTAGCCCACGAGGTGGAAGCCGAGGGCCTCCAGGTCCGGCCACAGGCCGGCGCGCTCGTAGTACTCGGTGACGACCTGCGAACCCGGAGCCATGGAGGTCTTGACCCACGGCTTGGCGGTCAGACCCTTCTCGTGGGCCTTACGGGCGAGCAGGCCGGCGCCGATCATGACCGACGGGTTGGACGTGTTGGTGCACGAGGTGATCGAGGCGATCGAGACGATGCCGTGGTCGAGCACCATCTCCTCGCCCTCGACGGTGACTTCGACCGGCTTGGAGGGCCGGCCCTCGGCGCCGGCGGAGGCGTCGGCGCGGACGGATCCCTCCTCGGCGTGGACGAGCGTGGCACCCTCGGCCGGGGCGTCGCCGTACTGCGTGGAGCCCTTCTGGGTGTCCTCGAGCGTCGTGGCGTCGTCGCCCACGTAGTTGTGGATGTCCTTGCGGAACGCGCTCTTGGAGTCGGACAGCTCGATGCGGTCCTGCGGGCGCTTGGGGCCGGCGATCGACGGGACGACGTCGCCGAGGTCCAGCTCGAGGTACTCGGAGAACTCGGGCTCGGCCGCCTCCGGGTCGAGCCACATGCCCTGCTCCTTGGCGTAGGCCTCGACCAGCGCGAGCTGGGCCTCGTCGCGACCGGTCAGGCGCAGGTAGTCGATGGTCTCGCCGTCGATCGGGAACATGGCGCAGGTGGAGCCGAACTCCGGGCTCATGTTGCCGATGGTGGCGCGGTTGGCCAGCGGCACGGCGGCGACGCCGGCGCCGTAGAACTCGACGAACTTGCCGACGACGC
>NZ_DAINST010000114.1:4698-5778 GCF_036741115.1 Dietzia sp. | reverse complement strand
GCAACTTTTGGCCCTTTAACTGCGCATTTATAGACCACTCCGCCTGCTAAATGATCCTCAAAGGGAAGGCAAAAATGGGAAATCCAGTGATCGTCGAAGCCGTTCGCACCCCCATCGGCAAGGCCAAGGGCGCACTTTCCGGCCTCCATCCCGCCCATCTCCTCGGCGCCTCGCAGACGGAGGTCATCCGTCGCGCGGGAGTTGACGCCGCGCTCATCGAGCAGGCAGTGGGCGGCTGCGTGTCGCAAGCCGGCGCCCAGTCGAACAACGTGACCCGCGGCGCCTGGCTCGCCTCGGGGCTGCCGTGGCAGACCGCGTGCACGACGATCGACTGCCAGTGCTCTTCGGCCCAGCAAGCCAACCATTTCGTCGCGAACCTCATCGCGGCCGGCGCGATCGACGCGGGCATCGCGTGCGGCGTCGAGTCGATGTCGTGGATCGCCCTTCGCGCCGCCGTCGGGGACGGGAGCAACGGCATGCCCCGTCCCGACGATTGGACGATCGACCTCCCCGATCAGTTCACGGCAGCCGACCGCATCGCCAAGCGTCGCGGGATCTCGCGTGCCGAGCTCGAGGAGTTCGGCGCCGTCTCCCAGCAGCGTGCGCGGCGCGCTTGGGACGAGGGTCGGTTCGACCGCGAGACCTTCGACGTCTCCGCCCCCGAGCGGCTCAAGGACGGTACGTACACCGGCGAGCAGATCACCGTGAGCCGCGACCAGGGACTCCGCGACACCACCGCCGAATCGCTCGCCGGGCTCCGCCCGGTGCTCGAGGACGGGCTGCACACCGCCGGTACGTCCTCGCAGATGTCCGACGGCTCCGCGGCCGTGCTGCTCATGGACGAGGACGTCGCGAAATCGCACGGACTCAAGCCCCGCGCCCGGATCGTCCACCAGGCCCTCGTAGGCGGGGAGCCCGAATTCCACCTCGACGGCCCTGTCCAGGCCACGCAGCGCGTGCTCGATCGATCGGGGATGTCGCTCGCGGACTTCGACCTCGTGGAGATCAACGAGGCCTTCGCGTCGGTGGTGCTCAGCTGGGCGCAGGTCCACGGGGCCGACATGGACAAGGTCAACGTCA
>NZ_DAINST010000114.1:0-4688 GCF_036741115.1 Dietzia sp. | reverse complement strand
GATCGCGATCGGGCACCCGGTCGGCTCGACCGGCTCCCGGCTCATCACCACGGCGCTGCACGAGCTCGAGCGCACCGACGGGCATCGCGCGCTCGTGACGATGTGTGCCGGTGGCGCCCAGGCCTCCGCCTCGATCATCGAACGCATCTAGGTTCTGCCCCCTTCCCCCAACACACAGGCGAGGGCGGCCCTGGTGAGCCGGGGCCGCCCTCGCCTGTTTCGCCTGCCGCAGCCGGTTCGACCCGGCTGCGCCGCCGGCCTCCCGCGGACTTCGATCTTCCTGCGACGGCCGGTGAACTCCTAGATACTGCCTAGCGCGCGCCGTAGACCGGCACGGGCTCCGGCGACTCCGCGATGAGCCGCGGCACGACATCGCCGAGCTCCTCGGGCTTCCAGCGCTCGCCCTTGTCGGCCGTGCCGGCGCGCTGCCAGCCGTCGCACACGGTGACCTTGCCGCCCTCGGTCTCGAACACCCGCCCCGTGACCTCGCACTCGGCCGAGCCCAGCCACACGACCAGCGGCGAGACGTTGCCGGGGTGCATCGCGTCGAACGTGCCGTCCTCCGGTGCCGCCATCGCGGAGGCCATGGATTCGCCGGCGGACGTAGTCATCCGGGTGCGGGCAGACGGGGCGATGGCGTTGAGCTGGATTCCGTAGCCGCCCATCTCGGCCGCGGCCTGGATGGTGAGCAGCGCGATGCCCGCCTTGGCGGCCGCGTAGTTCCCCTGCCCGACCGAGCCGAACAGCCCCGCGCCGGATGTGGTGTTGACGACGCGCGCCGCGCGCGCCCGGCCCGCCTTGGACTCCGCGCGCCAGTACGCGGCCGCGTGGTGGAGTACGGCGAAATGGCCCTTGAGGTGCACTCGGGTGACGTTGTCCCACTCGTCCTCCGACATTGAGACGAGCATCTTGTCCCGGAGGAACCCGGCGTTGTTGACCACCGTGTCGAGCGCGCCGAACGTGTCGATCGCCTGCTGCACGAGGCTCTTGGCCTGCTCCCAATCGGAGACGTCCGCTCCGTTGACCACGGCCTCTCCGCCCTCCGCGACGATCTCGGCGACGACCTGCTCCGCGGGGTGTTCCCCGGTGTTCGAGCCGTCGAGACCGGCGCCGAGGTCGTTGACCACCACCTTCGCGCCCGCCGCGGCGAACGCGAGCGCGTGCTCGCGCCCCAGCCCGCGCCCGGCGCCCGTGACGATGACGACACGTCCATCGCAGATACCCATATCCGACCTACTTTCGTTCTACTTCTGTTGATTTTCCCGGGGGTTCGACGCCGTCGAGGCTGCGAGAAACGCCGGGCGCTCCCCTCCCCCGTGGACGAGGAGCTCGGCGCCTGTGATGTACGACGCGAGCGGGGATAGCAGGAACGCCACGGCCTGCCCGACGTCCGCGGGCTCGGCTATCCGGCCCATCGGGATGGTCTCGCCGACGGCGGCGATCCCGGCGGCGTCGCCGTAGTGCATTTCGGCGAGCTCGGTGCGCACCGGGCCGACGACCACGGAGTTGACGCGGACCCGCGGCGCCCATTCCACGGCCAATGACTGCGTGAGGGAGTCCACGCCGGCCTTCGCCGCGCCGTACGACGCGGTTCCCGGCGACGGCCGGTGCGCGGAGACCGAGGAGATATTGACGATCGCCGCGCCTCCCGGCGGCGAGGGGGCGGCGCCGTCCGCCGTCATGACCCGATGGGCCTCCTGCGCGACCGTGAGGCCCGCGAGGAGATTGAGCGCGACGATCTTCGCGTGGAAGTTCGCGCTCGCATCGGCCGCGAGCGCGAACGGCGCACCCCCGGCGTTGTTGACCACGGCATCGAGGCGGCCGTGGCGGGCGATGATGTCGTCGACGAGCGCGGCGACCGCTTCCGCATCCCGGAGGTCGGCGGAGTGGAACTCGAGTTCGGCGAGATCCGCCGCCTCGGCCGGGCGGCGGGCGCAGGTGATGACGGTGGCGCCGGCCTCGCGGAGCGCGCGGGCGATGCCGCCGCCGACGCCGCGGGTGCCGCCGGTGACGAGCACGACGCGGCCACCGAGGCCGAGTCCCGCGAGGGCTGCGGTCGTGGCGGAGGCATTGGCGGGGTTCGCCGCGGGGCCCTCGGAGAGGTTCCCTGCGGATCCGGTCTGCGCGTCGTTCATGGGTGCTACGGTAACAACAACCAAGCAAGCGTTTGGTTGTTTGCTCGGATTGCGCCAGAGCGCACGTGCGAAAGGTGGCCCGATGGGCATAGAGATCGAGAAGGACCCCGGCGGGATCGCGACCATCACGGTCGACTACCCGCCGGTCAACGCCATCCCGTCGGCCGGCTGGTTCGAGCTCGCCAACGCGCTGCGCGAGGCCGGCCGGGACCGCGCGGTCAAGGTGGTCGTCCTGCGCGCCGAGGGCCGCGGGTTCAACGCCGGCGTCGACATCAAGGAAATGCAGGACTTCGCGGGCTTCGACCACCTGATCGCGGCGAACCGCGGCTGCTACGCCGCATTCGCGGCGGTGTACGAGTGCGAGGTCCCCGTGATCGCTTCGGTCAACGGCTTCTGCGTCGGCGGCGGCATCGGGCTCGTGGGCAACGCGGACTCGATCGTCGCCTCCGAGGGCGCGGTCTTCGGCCTTCCCGAGGTCGACCGCGGCGCGCTCGGCGCCGCGACCCACCTCGCACGCATGGTGCCACCGCACGCTCTGCGCACCCTGTACTACACCTCCCAGAATGTCACGGCGGAGCAGCTCCAGGCGTGGGGCACCGTGCACGCCGTGGTGCCCTCGAACCAGCTCGACGCCACCGCGCGCGAGCTCGCCGAGAGGATCGCCGCGAAGGACACGCGCGTGATCCGGGCGGCGAAGGAGGCACTCAACGGGATCGATCCCGTCGACGTCAAGAAGTCGTATCGCTTCGAGCAGGGCTTCACCTTCGAGCTCAACCTCGCGGGCGTCGCCGACGAACACCGCGACGCCTTCGTCTCCACCGGAGGGAACCTCGATACTTCCCGGAACCAGCGAAAGGACTCCTGAGCCGTGGTTTACACTCCACCCGCCAAGCGCGACAAGCGCTCCACCCTCGACGACATGGTCGGCCGACTCGAAAGCGGCATGACCATCGGGATCGCCGGCTGGGGTTCGCGCCGCAAGCCGATGGCGCTCGTCCGCGCGATCCTGCGCTCGGACCTCACCGACCTCACCGTGGTGGCCTTCGGCGGCCCGGACATCGGGCTGCTGTGCTCCGCGGGCAAGGTCGCTCGCGCTTACTACGGATTCGTCTCCCTCGACTCGGCGCCGTTCTACGACCCGTGGTTCGCGCGCCGCCGCACCGAGGGCTCGATCGAGGTCCGCGAGATGGACGAGGGCATGGTGCGCGCGGGCCTCCAGGCCGCCGCCCAGCGCCTCCCCTACCTGCCGGTCCGCGCCGGCCTCGGCTCGTCCGTTCCCGATTTCTGGAAGGGCGAGCTCGCGACCGTCGAATCGCCCTACGGGCACTCCGGACCCATCGCCTCCACCGAGGGCGAGAAGGAGCGGCTCCTCGCGATGCCGTCGCTGCGCCTCGACGCGGCGCTCATCCACCTCGACAAGGCCGACCGTCACGGCAACGCCGCGTATACCGGCGTCGACCCGTACATGGACGACCTCTTCGCGAACGCCGCCGAGCTGCGTCTCCTCGAGGTCGACGAGATCGTCGACTCGGCCGACGAGCTGTTCCGCGAGGTCGGCGCAGAGCGCATGCTCCTCAATCGCATGCAGGTCGACGCCATCGCCGAGGCGCCGAACGGCGCCCACTTCACGTTCTCCGGCTCCTACGTGCGCGACGAGGCGTTCCAGAAGCACTACGCCGCCGCGGCGAAGGACGACGCAGCGTGGGCAGAGTTCCACGAGCGATTCCTTTCCGGCTCGGAGGACGACTACCAGACCGCCGTCAAGGCCTTCGACGCCGAGGCCGCCGCGAAGGGAGACCGCAAGTGAGCAGCCCCAACGACTCCGCACAGAGCATCGAGCGCGCGGACTACTGCGCCATCGCGTGCGCCGAGATCTTCGCCGGAGCCGGCGAGATTTTCGCCTCCCCGATGACCCCGATGGCCACCGTCGGCGCTCGCCTCGCGCGCCTCACCACCGAACCGGATCTCCTCATCTCCGACGGGGAATCGCGATTCCTCGGTTCCACGCCCCCCGTGGGAAAGGTCGAGGACATCGAGGGCTGGATCCCGTTCGGCCGGGTCTTCGAGGTCCTGGCCGGCGGCCGCCGCCACGTCGTCATGGGCGCCAACCAGCTCGACAAATACGGCAACCAGAACATCTCCGCGTTCGGGCCGCTCGAGCAGCCCAAGCGGCAGATGTTCGGCGTGCGCGGCGCGCCGGGCAACACCATCAACCACCCGACGAGCTACTGGGTCGCCAAGCACTCGGCGCGGGTGTTCGGCGAGTCCGTCGACGTGATCTCCGGGATCGGCTACGACCGCTACGCCCCCGGCGATCCGGCGTTCCGCTTCCATCACCTGCACCGGGTGGTCACGAACCTCGGTTCGTTCGATTTCGAGGGCGAAGGCGGGGCAATGCGCGCACGCTCGCTGCATCCCGGGGTGTCGGCCGAAGAGGTCCGCGCGAACACGGGATTCGAGATCGAGGGGCTCGACTCCGCGCCGGAGACGCGCGCGCCCTCCGAGCTCGAACTGCAGATCCTCAACGAACTCGTCGACCCGCGGGGCCTGCGC
>NZ_DAINST010000113.1:0-5835 GCF_036741115.1 Dietzia sp. | reverse complement strand
GTCCCCGGCTAATCGGTTCAGGCGGTTTCTCGGGCGTAAACGGCCGCAGCCTATCGCGAGCGCAGGAGCGTCGCCAACGGGCGGAACGGCTGCAGCCAGGCGCCCTGGACGGGGAGATTGTCGAGGCTGATGCGTGGCAGCGGCTCTCGGAACACCCCGTCGATGTCCTCGAGGTCGACGAATTCGAGCACGTCGGACTGGGTCGCCCACGTCGCGTGCTCGCGGAATCCGATCACGGAGACGGGGATGTCCTCGGCCAGCTCCTCGAGCGGCTCGCGGAAGGCCTGCCCGTCCGCCGAGGCGACAACGAGCCCGGCGAGCCTGCCGGCGTCGGCGATCGCGTCGATGTGCTCGAGCATGTCCTCGTCAACGTCCGAGTCCTCGGTGCTCTTGGGCTTGGCGAAGACGGCGTAGCCGACGTTCCGCAGCGCCTCGACCCACGGCCGGACGACATCGGCCTGTCCGGGGACGATGTTGGTGAACACGGTGGCCTCGGTGGAGAGCTCCTGCCGGGAGCGCCGCGACACGTCCGCCGTGTAGCCGAGGAGCCAGCGGCCGAGGGCATCGAAACGTGGGCGATATGCCGAGGTCGGCCTGCCGCCGAGAATCGCGCCGAGGCCCATGTCCAGGTTGGGGGCGTCCCACACGAGAAGGACGACGCCTTCGCCGTCATCCTCGTGGGCGGATCCGGTATCGGGGCCTGCGCCAGGTCCGGGAGCGGGAGAATGGGAATCGGAAGAGTGCGCCCCACCCGCGGCGAGTTCGTCGCGGGAATCCGCGCCGTCACCGGACGGCGCGCCGGGGGTGGCTTCGCTTTGGGGACTATTCATGTCTCGAACCTTTTTCTGTGCGAGCCCGCAGGGGCCGCGACACCCGCCGGGCGCCGCTCGGGATCCAATCGTGTCTAGCGGCGCACGAATACATAACGAAACGCCGTTACCCAAACCTATCGGCATTGACGGGCGCGGCGAAACATCTCCGCCGAACGGGATCGGCTACGCGTCGGCGGCGCGGCGCCAGAAGAACTCGCGGATTGCGCGCTCTTCGTCGATCCCCTTGCCCTCGAATTTGGTCACGGGGCGCTCGATCGAGAAGGGGATCGCGTCGGGGACCTCGGACTCCGGGATGCGCGACAGGCTCGGCGCGGAGTTGCCGACCTCGTCGATCCACTCGCCGTAGTCGACGTGGTCGGTGGCCACGTGCAGCACGCCTCCGGGCGCGAGGCGCGAGGCGATGAGCTCGAAGGTGCTGAGCTGGAGGAGGCGGCGCTTGTGGTGGCGCGCCTTGGGCCAGGGGTCGGGGAAGAACACGCGGACGCCGGCGAGGGAGGCCGGGGCGATCATATTCTCGAGGACGTCGACGCCGTCGCCGCGGATCATCCGCACGTTTTCGAGCTCCCCACGCAGGACGAGGCCGAGGAGCTGTGCAAGCCCCGGCTGGTAGACCTCGACCGCGATGACGTCCTTGTCCGGCTCCTCCGCGGCCATCGCCGCCGTCGAGGTGCCGGTGCCGGAGCCGATCTCGACGATCAGCGGCGCGGTCCTGCCGAACCACTGCTCGGCGTCCACGACATCGTCGGCGACGTTGCGGCCGTACTGCGGCCAGTGCTGTTCCCAGTTGCGCTGCTGCCCGGGGCGCAGCGTGCCGCGGCGGAAGCGGTAGGCCGTGACCCGCGGGAACAGCCGGCGGTCGTCGTCGGGGGTCTCGGCCTGGCGGGGCTGCTCGGGGTCCCGGGGTTGCCCGGATTCCTGGAGCTGCCCGGCGGTCTCGCCAGCCTCGTTCTCGTTCTCGCGCTCGTCGCTCACGCCTGGATTATCCCCGTTTGGCGGCTCGCGGGGCAAAAGCATCTCCCATGACGCCGGAGGTGCCCGGAATGTAGCGCCCCCATGAAAGCCACGTGTTGGGGTTCGATACACCTATGACTCCGAAGGAAGCCGCCGGGGATCCCGGCTCCTCCGCGCTCGTGCTCGCAGCGGAGGCGGCACTGCGCCGGCACGCGGCCGCCGGGGGCGTGCCGGAGCTCGCCCGCCACGCCGCGGCTCTCCGCGCGCCCGTCGTGGTCCGCGTCCTCGGCGGCGCGGGCTCCGGCCACGAAGAGCTGGCGTCCGCCCTCTCGGCGTCCCTCCTCCGGCGTTCGCCGGCGCCCTCGGGCGGCGGGGCGCCGATCGAGTTCGCCGCCACGGATGTCGATGCCGCCTGCGGGCTCGAGATCGGTGGGGTCGGCGCCGTTTCCAGTGCTATCGGCGCGAACGGCTCCGGAGGCGCCACGCCGGCCCCGGATGTCGAGATCTTCGCCTGGTGCACGGCCCCGTGCGCGCACGAGCTCCGCCTTCTCCGCAGGCCGCGCCGCCACCCGGCGTTCGTCGTGGCGACCCGCGCGGAGCATTGGAAGGGCTCGGGCGCCGGGACGCCCGAGTGGGCGGCGGGCGTGCCCGCGCTCCGCACTGGCGGAAGCATCGATGTGGCCCTCGGCCTGTTGCGCCGTGCGCTGCTCGAGGTCCCCGCGGCGAGGGTCGCCGCCGCCCTCGCCCGCCTCGAGCGGGACTGCCTCGGCTGGTCCCCGCGGGACCCCGTCGAGCGCGCGGCGGCCGAGGTCCACGGGGTCCTTTCCGAGTCCGTGTACCCCGAGCCCGCGGAGATCCCGGCGTGAGCGCCGTGTCCGCTCCCCCGCGCCCCGATGCGCCGCCGGCCGCAACGGTCGCGAATGCTGTGCCGGCCGCAAATGCACCGCCGGCGCCCACGCTCGGCGGCACTATCGCCGTCCTCGGCGCGAAGGACAGCGGCTCCGCGGGAATCGCCGCCCACCTCGGCGACACCACCGGGGAGCGCATCGTCTCCGCGCTCGCCGCAGGCGACGCGCCGGCACTCGTCCTCGTCGTGGTCGATGCGCTGTGTCCCATCCGCCCGGACGACCTGGAGATCGCCGCGCGCCTCGCCGCCAGGTTCCCCCTCGCCGTCGTCCTCGTCCGCGCCGAGAAGTACGGCAGCGCGGTGGCCGCGACCGCCTCCGAGACCGCCAGGCGCCTCACATCGCGCAGGCTCCCGCCTCCTGTGCTCGCGGCCCGCCTCACAGACCCGGCAGCCGAAGCAGACGGCGCGGACTCCGTGGACGGCGCGCTCTCCGGCTCCGCCCTGGTGGCCGAGGCGGCGCGGCGCGCCTGTGCACCCGAGGAGGTCCGGGCCGCCGCGGCAGAGTCGTTGCGCGGGACGGCGCCTGCCACGGACCTCCCGCAGGCCGCGCAGTTCGGAGCGGCGGCGGGCGGCGGCGCCGGGGCGGCACGGCCTCCGGCGTCACGCGCATCGGTTCTCGACTGGCTGTCCCGGATCCGCACAGAGGTGATCTCCGCCCGCACGCAGGCCGTCCGGCAGCACGCGCACGCCGCGCGGCTCGCCTCGGGTTCGGCGGTGTCGCGTCGGATCCGCGAGCTCTCGGCCGAGGCGCGCGCCGAGATCGCCGCGGCGCCGCGGCGCGAGCTCCCGGCGCTCGTCGAGCGGATCGATGCCGCGGCGGACGAAGTCTCCTCCCACATCCTCCGCAACGCCGACTCCGAGGCCGCGTACCTGCGCCGTCAGCACCTCGGCTCCCCGGGAGAACGCGAGCGTTCCCCCGCGCCGCCGCCGCTGGCGCTGCGGTTCTGCGCGCCTCCCGTGCACCGCGGGGAGGAGGCCACGCTCGTGTTCATGGGGGCTGCGGGCGGGGCAGGGCTCGGTCGGCTCGTCGCCGCGCTGCTCCCCGGATCCGCGCTCGCCCTCGCGTGTTCCATCGCGGCTGCGGTTGCCGGCGGACTCTTCCTCGGCGCACTCGGCGTTCGGGCGCGGCGAACCGCGGCGCTGCGCGCGCACCTCACGGCGCTCGCGGCGGAGGGCTTCGCCGCGCTTCGCGCCGAGATCGACCACGCCGTCTCCGAGATCCTCCTGCACACCGAATCCGCGATCACCGATGCCTTCGCCCACGACCCCGGCCCCCGCGTCCGCGATATCGAACGCCGTATCCACTCTCTTCGAACCTCCGGCGCGCCCGGCACTTCCACACAGGCGGAATAAATGAGCGACTTCCCCGAATTCCCCGGCGCCGGCCATCATCCCGGCGACGGCACCCACGGCCCCCTCACCACCCCGGAGGGGGATCCCGTCGTTTGCGGCGTCGACGGCCTCCCCGCCGCCACGGAGAACTCGCTGAGCTTCCGGATGCCGCTCGCCAGTGAGATCCTCGACATCGGAATTCCCGAAGCCGACATGGACGGCGACGGGTTCATGGAAGCTCTCACCCTCCAGGACGAGCGAGGGCTCACCGTCTACAGCGATGCGGACGGCGACCGCGCCATCGACAGGGTCTCGACAGTCCGCTTCGACGGGACCTACGACTCCTGGGAGCTGAGCAACGCCCGCGAGCACACCGCGTTCGGTGGGTTCACCTCCGGCGCGCCAACCCTCGAAGAGGACCTCCCCCGCTGGACGTGCCTGGACTGGGGCCGCATCTAGCGGCACGCCAGGCGGCCGCCGGACCCGCTACGCGCCGGGCAGGCCACAATGTGAGGCATGCCCGCTCGCCGCGATCGCGCCACGCGCCAAAGACGACACTGGTGGTCCTCCGCGCGCCTGCGCATCGTGCTCGGCATCTCGCTCACCACGCTCGTCGTGTTCGCGGTCGTCGCGCTCATGGTGTTCCAGCTCCTCCGTATCAGCGAGCAGCGAGAGACCAATCAGGTCATCGAACGCAAGGTCGAGGACGTCATCTCCTACGTGCAGAGCGGCGCCGGGGACCTTGCGAGTAGTGGCTCCGGGTCCACGTCCGCGATCCTTCGCGCGTTCCTCACCCAGCAGTATCCGCAGGACGATCAGGTGATGATCGCGACGGCGATCCCCTCGGGCACGCAGATGACCCTCGCGAAGAACGATGCCGATAGCGATCCGTACTTCTCTCCCGACGACCGGCGGGAGCTGCTGCGGATCGCCGCGGAGAGCCCCGAGCCCTCCGGGATCACCGACGCAGGCATCCGGTGGGCCAAGGTCACCGTCGCCGGAGATGACGCCAGCGAGGACGCGAGTCTCCTCGTCGCGCAGAGCGCGGTCTCCTCGCATAACAGCATCCGCGAGGTCATGCAGCTCGTGCTCTTCGCGCTCGCCGTCGGGCTCGTAGTCACGGCGCTGCTGTCGTGGGTGCTCGCAGGCTGGGTGCTCAGCCCGGTTCGCCGCGTCCGCCATTCGACGCAGAGGATCTCGGCAGAAGACCTCTCGCGCCGCGTCCCCGTCGTCGGCGGCGACGAGTTCGTCGAGCTCGCCCTCACCGTCAACGCCATGCTCGACCGCGTCGAGAACGCCTACAACACCCAGCGCGAATTCCTCAACGACGCCGGCCACGAGTTGCGCACCCCACTCACCGTGGTGCAGGGATACCTCGACATCCTTCCCGAGGACCCCGCAGAGCGCCGCGAGACTCTGCACCTCGTCCAGGACGAGCTGTCTCGGATGACACGGATCGTCGAGGACCTCCTCGTCCTCGCGCGCTCGCGGCGCCCCGATTTCCTCCGCCGCGCCGCGACCTCCCTCGAGGAGCTCGTGCTCGAGGTGGAGCTCAAGGCCGAAGTCGTCGCGGACCGGGTGTGGGACGTCCGGCCCGAGGCGGCCGAGATCGTCTCGCTCGACCGCCAGCGGATCACCCAGGCGCTCCTGCAATTTGCGTCGAACGCCGTCAGATATACCGAGCCGGGTACCCGCATCGAGATCGGCTGCCGCGTCTTCCCCGAGCACGCGCAGCTGCCACTCGGGCTGCCGAGCCCGGACGACGGGGAGCTCATCCACTTCTGGGTGCGCGACCACGGCCACGGCATCCCA
>NZ_DAINST010000112.1:0-6018 GCF_036741115.1 Dietzia sp. | reverse complement strand
TTGGCATCGTGTTCCATCCTTGCTTAAAGAACGGAACGAAACCCAGGGCGATTCAGCACCGACAATCCACACATCGAACAAGGCCCAATAAAGGGCTACCCAGGCTAACGAATTGCTGAATTCTCGCATTAGCCGAGCCGCCAGATCTTGCAGCTCGTAGACAGTGCCTACACAACGCCGCGAATAATTGCTCCACCGAAATGAGCAGCCGCGCCTCGGGAATGTTCCCGAGGCGCGGCATTCACTAGCGGCGTCACGGCCGCAGCAAGCCAAGCAGTCTTAGTTCACGTGCGCCTTACGCAGCGTCACCTTGTTGATCTTGCCCGTCGCGGTCTTCGGCAGCTCGTCGACGAATACGTAGTCCTCGGGGATCCAGAACTTCGCGACCTTGTCCTTCAGGTACTCGCGGATGGTGTCCGGGGTCGGGTTGTGCCCCTCTGCCGGCACGACGATGCCCACGGGGCGCTCGTCCCACTTGGGATCCGGACGGCCGATAACGGCAGCTTCGGCCACGTCCGGCGCCGCGGCGATCCAGTTCTCGAGCTCGGCGGAGGAAATCCACTCGCCGCCGGTCTTGATCAGGTCCTTCGTGCGGTCGACGATCGTGATGTTGCCGTGCGAGTCGATCGTCGCGACGTCGCCCGTCTTGAGCCAGCCGTCCTCGGTGAAGGATCCGGAGTTCTCGACGCCGTAGTAGCCGGAGGCGATCGTCGCGCCGCGGCACTGCAGCTCGCCGGTCGATTCGCCGTCGTTGGCGACGATCTCGCCGAACTCGTCGACGATGCGCACGCGGACGATCGGGATGGTGATCCCGGCGAGCGCGAGCATCTCGACCTTCTCATCGTCCGAGGCATCCTGCCGGTCAGACGGCACATGGCCGGTCGACACGAGCGGGCTCGTCTCGGTCATCCCCCAGGCGTTCGACAGCGGAACGCCGAGCTCGCGCTGGTAGTCGCGGGACAGCTCGACGGGGATCGGGGCGCCGCCGGAGACGAGCCGGCGCAGCTTCGGCAGCGACTTGCCCTGCAGGTGCGGGAAGATGCCGCGCCACAGCGTCGGCACAGCAAGTCCGACCGAGCAGTCATCCTCGACGAGCGCCTTCGCGAGCAGATCGGGGGTCATCGCGTTGCCCGGAAGCACGAGGTCCGCGCCGCACATCATCGCGGCATACGGCACGCCCCAGGAGTTGACGTGGAACATCGGCACGATGCCGAGCACCGTGTCCGCTTCGGAGATGCCGAGCGTATCGGCGAACTGGATGGCCATAGCGTGCAGGAACATCGAGCGGTGGTCGTACAGCACGCCCTTGGGGCGTCCGGTGGTGCCGGAGGTGTAGCACATCGCCGAGGCCTGACGCTCGTCCGGAACGTCGAAGTCCATGACCGGCGAGGCGTCCGCGAGCAGCGTCTCGTAATCGTGGAAGCGATCGTCGCCCTCGGGAGTTTCCGGCCCTACGCCGTCATCCATAACGACGATGTGGCGAACGGTGGGAATCTTGTCGAGAATCGGCAGCAGCGCGCCGAGAATCGAGCGGTCGATGAAGATCACGTCGTCCTCGGCGTCGCCGACGATGTACTCGATGTCCTCGGCGAACAGGCGATGGTTGACGGTATGCAGGATGCGGTTCGAGCACGGCACGGCCATGTACAGCTCGAGGTGGCGGTGGGTGTTCCACGCGAACGTCGCGACGCGCGCCTGGTTCGGCACCTCGAGGGTGTCGAGCACGCCGGCGAGGCGGCGGATGCGATCGGCGGCCTCGCCGTAGGTGATCGTCGTGCTTTCGCCGGTGATCGAGTGGGTCTTCACCTGCTTGTGGGCGAACCGGCTCTCGATCCCGTCCATGATGATGGGGAGGCTCAGCGGAACGTCCTGCATAAGTCCTTGCATGCGAAGAAACCTTTCACTCTGGTTCTTGTGCGCCGCCCGTCGCGGCCGATACACGAATGACGGCGGAGTGACTTAGACCACTACTGCGCCGCTTGTTCCCAGGTTAGCCACGAGCGATCGCGCTGTCAGCGGCGCCCTCGTTAACTCCGGGGACTCTCAGGATCTCAGAGCAATTGCCAGTGCGGTTGTCCGATTTCTGGACAGCGACATGCGGCCTGGCGGGCGGCCTCTAGGGTTGTGGCATGGGTACCGAGCTCGCCGCGATCGTCCTCGCCGGCGGTAGGTCGACCCGTCTGCGCGAGAGCGCGCCCGGAGACGAGATTGCGAAGACCTTGCTTCGCGATGGGACGGGAACGCGGCTCGTCGACGCGGCCATTGCGGCGGCCGCGGGTACAGGGGCGCGGCGGATCGCCGTAGTCGGCCCGCGGCCGGACGAGGCCTTTGCTGCGGCGCTCGACGGTGCTGACGCCGAGGTAGACATCCTCTACGCGCGGGAGGATCCTCCGTTCGCGGGTCCGGCCGCGGCCATTGCCGCGGGCCTCGAGGCGCTGTGGCCGGGCGCGGGTCGAAACGATGACCAGAACGTGGCGCCAGTTGGGGGCGCCTCGACTTCGCCGTCCGACGAGGCGCTCGTGCTCGTCGTCGGCGGGGACATGCCTGCGGCCGGTCCCGGACTTGCCGCCCTGGTGGAGGCGTTCAGCGACGCTCCGGGCCCGGCCGGCGCCGAGACGCGTGCCGACTCCCCTGGCCCGGACGGGTCGGCCGGCGTCGCAGCGACTGCCCATATCTGCTTGGGCGATGGCGCCATTGCGATCGCGGACGGACGCCGTCAGCCGCTCCTTTCCGCGCTCCGCGCCTCGTCTGCGTTGCGCGCTTTCTCGGGCGAATGCTCGGGAGCATCCGTCCACCGCCTTCTCACCGCTCTCGACCTCGTGGAGGTCGACGTCCCCGCGGGCGCGGCGGCCGATGTCGACACCTGGTCCGATGCCCGCGCCCTCGGATTCGACACACCCTGATCCCGCCTGCCTCTGGCTTCGGCGCGTCGCGCGAGACGATCCATGCCGATCCCAGATCTGTAGACAGTGTCTGCAGGTCTCGGAGAAGGTTTGGTTCGGCCCGAGGAAGGCTTGCGGGCACCGGACAACGGAAGACGTGCGGGTGCCGGGCAACGGACACCGGGCAGCTCGCCTGGCTACCTCGCCTGGCTACCTCGCCTGCACGCCCCGCCTATCCTCTCTGCAGCGTCCCGATAATCTGCGCGACGCGCGCCAGCAGCGAGTCGATGGGCTCGCCGGGGTGCTCCATCCACCACGTCATCGCGGCGGTGACGATCGACTCCCACAGGTGGCACAGCAGGTCGACGTCGTGCGAATCGAAGTCGCCGGGCGCGGAGTCGAGTAGCGCGCGAACGCCGATCTCCGCCTGCTCGTGGAACTGCGCCCGGATCTCCCCGTACTCGGCGGCGCTTTCGGGATCGCCGATCTCGACGGGGACGTCGACGAGCGTCCAGTCGCGAGGGCGCGCCTCGACGGATTCGGCGATCGCGCGGATCGTGGCCAGCGCCATCGGCCAGCCGGGCGAGTTCGAGGACACCGCGAAGCGCACGCGCTCGAGCAGCGGCTCCGCGACCGTGCGCACCGCCGCGCAATACAGCGCATCCTTGGTACCGAAATAGGCGAGAACCAGGGCTTTCGACACCTCAGCCCGGGCAGCCACGGCCGCGACGGAGGAGCCCTGCCATCCGCCGATCCCGAATTCCTCGATTGCCGCCTCGACGATCAGGGCCTCACGATCGGCGCGCGCCACTCCCCGACTGCCGATCCGCCTATTGCCCATGGCCGTCGATACTACCGAGCGGCCGTTAGCCCTTGAATATGACCGCGTGGTCACCGTAGTGTGGACCCCGAGCACACTATGGTGCACATCACAGTTGCGCAGTCGCGCGCCGGCGGCCGCTCGCCTGCCGACGCCCACTGCGCACCCGCGCCGCACAGCACGCTCTGCTCCGCCCACCGAGGAGGCCCCATGCGCATCGACCTCACCGTCGTCGCCGTCCCCGCCTACGTCGCCGCGATGGGCGCCGAGTACGCGTGGCAGCGCCGTCACCCGGCCGCGGCCGGTTCGCGCGCCGGCGACTACGAGCTCAAGGACACCATGGCGAGCCTGTCCATGGGCCTTGGCAGCCTCCTCGCGCCTCATGTGTCCAAGGCGCTGTTCGGCCGCGCGGAGCGACGCGCGCGATTCGCGAAGGCCGGGCTGGGCTTGGCGCTCGCCGGCGGCGCGGCGGCCACGGCGGTGGATGTGGTCCGCCGTCATAGGCGGGGAGAACTCCCCGAGCCGGGCCGGTTGCTCGATATGCCCGACCAGTCCACCCCAGGCGGCACGAGCCCGGCGCCTTACGGCACAAACCCCACCCCTGACAGCGCACGTCCCTCCGCCGCGCCCGTCCCCCTCCCGCCGGTCCTCCGCCGGATCGGCGGGGCGGCCGGGGTGTCCGCGGTGGCGAGCGCCGCGCTCGTAGTGGCCACGGAATGGGGTGCCGCGACGGCGAGCAGCCGGATCTTCGGCCGGACCCGCGCGGACCTCGGCCGCAGCCTTCTCGCCTACGCCGCCGGCATCCTGGGCTGGGATTTCGTCTACTACTGGAATCACCGGCTGTCGCACGAGGTGCGGTGGCTGTGGGCGGTGCATTCGGTGCACCATTCGAGCGAGCGCTACAACCTGTCGACGGCGCTGCGGCAGCCGTGGGGCGAGGCGCTCACGCTGTTCGTGCCGTACTCGGTGCTCGCGCTCGCCGGCGTGCGCCCGAGCGTACTCGCCGACGCGCGCGCCGTGAACCTCATCTACCAGTTCTGGGTGCACACCGAGGCGATCGATTCGCTGGGCTGGGCCGAGCGGGTCTTCAACACGCCCTCGCACCACCGCGCGCACCACGGTTCCAACCAGGAGTACCTCGACCAGAACCACGGCAGCATCCTCATCGTGTGGGACAAGCTGTTCGGGACGTTCTCGCCGGAGGACGCGCGCGTCGTCTACGGGCTGACGGCGAACATCGACACCTTCAATCCGCTCCGCGTCTTCTGGGCGGAGTGGGGTGCGATCGTCCGCGATATCTGGGCCGCAGAGTCCTGGCGGGAGCGGTGGTCGTTCCTGCTGCGCGGGCCGGGCTGGGCGTACGAGAATCGGCGGATCGCCTAGGGGCGGAGCTGAGCTGCCTAAATCGAGTAGACGATAATCCAGATGGCGATGTGGTGCAGCCCCGCGGCGATGATCGTGGCGGCGTGGAACACCTCGTGGAAGCCGAACCAACGCTCGCTCGGGTTGGGCCACTTGAGCGCGTAGCCCAGCGCTCCGATCGAGTAGATCGCGCCACCGACGAGGATGAGCACCATCGCGGCGATGGGCATTCCGTCGACGAGGGCGGGGATGTCGATCACCGCGATCCAGCCGAGCACGAGGTACACGGTGACCGACAGCCACCGCGGGTGATCGATCCACACGACGTTGAGGGCGACCGCGAGGAGCGCCGCGACCCAGCACACGCCGAGGATGATCCACGTCTTGAGCCCGGAGGTGACCCCGATAAAGACGGGTGTGTACGTCGCGGCGATGAACACGGCGATAGCGGCGTGGTCGGCGCGGCGCCACCCGGCGACGGCCTTCTGGGAGCGCCACGGGAAGCGGTGGTACGTCGCCGACGTGGCGAGCATGCCGATGAGCCCGAGCACGTAGATGCACACCGCCACCGTGAGAAGAGGCTGGCGGGTCGTCGAGGCGGTGACGGCGATGAGCGCGGCGCCCGCGCCGACGAAGAACCACGATGCGTTGGAGTGGAGCTGCCCGCGCAGCTGCGGCCGCGGCCCGCGGTCGACGACGGGCGGCTTGATCCGGCGCTTCGAAGCCCGCGGGGCGGCAAGCTCCTTCGCAGCGGCAGAATCCTGCGAAGCGGCAGGTTCTTGCGCAGCGGTAGGAGTCGTTTCGGGCGTGGTGCGCGCGTCTTTCGTCGACACGGGTCTCCCCTGACTTCGTAGGCTTCGTCTCCGCAGCGCCGAGGTCGACAGCGCGGGGCTCTCGTTCCGATAAGAGCGCTGGGTCCATTATCGGTAAATGAGCGCGGCCCCGCCGAGTGGC
>NZ_DAINST010000111.1:0-6039 GCF_036741115.1 Dietzia sp. | reverse complement strand
AGGCGGTGCCGCCGACCGGCTCGATCTCCTACATCAACAACTCGACCTCGTCGATCCACCCGGTCGCCTCGCGGATCGAGATCCGCAAGGAAGGCAAGATCGGCCGCGTCTACTACCCGGCGCCGTACCTCACCAACGAGAACCTGGACTACTACCAGGATGCGTACGAGATCGGCTACGAGAAGATCATCGACACCTACGCCGCTGCCACGCAGCACGTGGACCAGGGCCTGTCGCTCACGCTCTTCTTCAAGGACACTGCGGACACCCGCGAGGTCAACCGCGCGCAGATCTACGCGTGGCGCAAGGGGATCAAGACGCTGTATTACATCCGAGTGCGTCAGCTCGCCCTCGAGGGCACCGAGGTCGAGGGCTGCGTCAGCTGCATGCTGTAGGCGGCGGGGAGGAGACTCCCCGCCTCGCGCCACAACCGCCATGCATCCACGAGAAGAAAGAACAGGCACAGTAGAAGTGACCACCTCAGAGCAGCACGCCCCTGGCGCCCACAGCCCTGCTGCGGGGATCACCCCGAAGCTCACCGAACGCGTGTCGGCGATCAACTGGAACCGCGTTACGGACGAGGTCGACGATCAGGTCTGGGACCGCCTCACCACCAACTTCTGGCTCCCCGAGAAGGTGCCGGTCTCCAACGACATCCAGTCGTGGCAGACCCTCACCGATAAGGAGCAGGAGCTCACCATCCGGGTGTTCACCGGGCTCACCCTCCTCGACACCATGCAGGGCACCGTCGGAGCCGTGTCGATGATCCCGGACGCCTTCACCCCGCACGAGGAGGCGGTGTACACCAACATCGCCTTCATGGAGTCGGTGCACGCGAAGAGCTACTCGACCATCTTCTCCACCCTGTGCTCGACCCCGCAGATCGATGCAGCGTTCCGCTGGGCCGAGGAGAACCCGTACCTGCAGCGCAAGGCGAAGATCGTCCTCGAGGACTACGCCGGCACGAACCCGCTGCACCGGAAGATCGCCTCGACCCTGCTCGAGTCGTTCCTCTTCTACTCGGGTTTCTACCTGCCCATGTACTGGTCCTCGCGGGCGAAGCTCACCAACACCGCGGACATCATCCGGCTCATCATCCGCGACGAGGCGGTGCACGGCTACTACATCGGCTACAAGTACCAGCGCGGGCTCGAGCGCCTCACCGAGGCCGAGCGCGAGGAACTCAAGGTGTACACCTTCGACCTCATGTTCGAGCTCTACGAGAACGAGTCGGACTACGCCGAGAACCTCTACGACGAGGTCGGCTGGACCGAGGACGTCAAGAAGTTCATGCGGTACAACGCGAACAAGGCGCTCATGAACCTCGGCTACGAGGCCATGTTCCCGAAGGACGAGACGGAAGTCGACCCGGCGATCCTCTCGGCGCTGAGTCCCAACGCGGACGAGAACCACGACTTCTTCTCGGGCTCGGGCAGCTCCTACGTGATGGGCAAGGCCGTCGCCACGGAAGACGAGGACTGGGACTTCTAGAACCCGGCGCCTGTGCGGCCCTGGCCCGACACCTGGATCGGCTTCGGGTTCGACCCCAGGCTCGAAAAACGAATAGTCAAGCAACTGGCGGGCGCCCCAACAGGGCGCCCGCTAGCCGTCTGCGGCGAAGCGGTTGACGTTCCCGGCGATATCCCCGACGGCGACGCGCGCCGCGGCGAGCCCGCGGCCCTCCCACACGGCCGGCTGCACGACGAACACCCGGCGGTCCTTGTCCGCCGGCAGCGCCTTCCACCGCTCGGATTCGAAGACCTTCCGCATGTCGTCCTGCCCACCCGGCACGGAGGGCTCGATGGAGAAGATGACGTCGCCCGAGAGCGGATCCCCGACGGCCGGATTGTGGACCGGCGGAGTCTCGGGATTGCCGTCCTTGGATACGAGCTGGGACGGCGGGCGGGAAGCGCCCATCGCGGTGAGGACCCGGACCCCGAGGATGTCGGGGGAGGCGATGTGCGGCTCGGTCCCCGAGAACTGGACGACCGATACGCGGGTGTCCTGGGGATTGGAAGCCTTGGCGGCCTCGTCGGTGGAGGCGATGAAATCCCGCAGGAGCGAGTTCATCGACTTCTCGTGCCCGAGCGCGGCACCGGCGAGAGCGGCCGCATCGGACCAAGAGGTGGCCGAGGATTCGGACTCGTAGAAGATCACGGGAACGCTGTCGTCACCCACGAGCCGCCCGACCCGGTCTCGGTTGATCCCCGCATCGTTACCCACAAGCACGACATCGGGGTGGATGTCCGCGACCTGGGCGGCGAACGCGGGATCCGTGGGGTCGACGCGCGGGGCCTCGGTGAGCCGGGAGGGGAGTACTGCGTCCGCATCGGCGGGGAGCGCCGACGTCGCGGCGACGCGGTCCTGGAGTCCGAGGGCGCACGCGGCGTCCGCAGCGCCGTAACCGAGCGCGAGGATTCTCTGCGGATCCGTGGGGACCTGCACGGTCTGCGGGCGCTCACCCTTCGACTCGTCGAGGGAAACGGCGACGCGCGCCGTCGCGCCCTCGTCTGCGGGGAGCGGCTCGGGGGCGCAATTCTCGTCCGGCTCGCCCGAGCGGATGAGCTCCTCGCCGGCGGCCCGCGACGGGGTCGACGACGTGATGGGGGAGTCGTCCATCGCCACGAGCGAAGGGCCGCACGCCGTGAGCGCGAGCCCGACTACGCCGAGGCCGCCAAGCCCCGTGAGACGGGAAAGGCCGGGCGCTCCGGCGCGTCTGGAGGATCGAGTCGAGAAATACCGCACCTCAACAGGGTAGGAGACCGGCGGACGCGCGGGCGGGCGGGACACTCGAAAAGGCCTCGCCGGGCCCGGTATTGGGCGATGACGGGCGGCCGCCCGCGCGCGCCTCCTGAGAAATACACATAAAAGGGTGGGCCCATATGAGAGAACGTTGGGGCTCCGGTCTAGGATGGGACACAGCGCATTCGAGTAGAGCAGCGGTGTGTCGTCCTTCGGGGCGATAGAGCGGGCTCCGGCGGATGAATCGGCAACGCAGGGGCAAGACTTTCAGGAGGAGCCCAATGACTACAGTCGCACCACGCCCGGTGCACGAGCTCGATACCCCGGCAGGGACGCCGTTCGGTACGGGCCGTAAGGGCTCGCAGATCTGGAAGCTGCTGACCACCACGGATCACAAGCAGCTCGGTCTGATGTACATCATCACGTGCTTCGTGTTCTTCTTCATCGGCGGCCTCATGGCCCTGCTGATCCGTGCCGAGCTCTTCATGCCCGGCATGCAGTTCCTCTCCAACGAGCAGTTCAACCAGCTGTTCACCATGCACGGCACGGTGATGCTGCTGCTCTACGGCACCCCGATCGTCGTCGGCTTCGGCAACTACATCATGCCGCTGCAGATCGGCGCCCCGGACGTGGCGTTCCCGCGACTCAACGCGTTCGGCTACTGGATGTTCCTTGCCGGCGGCATCATCATGCTCACGGGCTTCATCACGCCCGGCGGCGCCGCCGCGTTCGGCTGGACCATGTACATGCCGCTCGCGGACGCGGTGCACTCGCCGCAGGTCGGCGCGGATCTCTGGATCATCGGTGTCGGCACCGGTGGTGTCGGCACCATCCTCGGTGGCGTCAACTTCGTCACGACGATCGTCTGCATGCGCGCCCCGGGTATGACCTTCTTCCGCATGCCGATCTTCACGTGGAACGTCCTTGTCGCTTCGGTGCTCATCCTCTTCATCTTCCCGATCCTCACGGCCGCGGCGCTCGGCGTCTTCTACGACCGCCAGTTCGGCGGCCACCTCTTCGATCCGGCCAATGGCGGCGCCATCATGTGGCAGCACCTGTTCTGGTTCTTCGGCCATCCCGAGGTGTACATCCTCGCGCTGCCCTTCTTCGGCATCGTCACCGAGATCTTCCCGGTGTTCTCACGAAAGCCGCTCTTCGGCTACGCTGGCCTCGTCTTCGCGACGCTCGCGATCGGCGCGCTGTCGGTCGCGGTGTGGGCGCACCACATGTTCGTCACGGGCGCCGTGCTGCTCCCGTTCTTCTCCTTCATGACCTTCCTCATCGCCGTCCCCGCGGGCGTGAAGTTCTTCAACTGGATCGGCACGATGTGGAAGGGCCAGATCACGTTCGAGGCCCCGATGCTGTTCGCCTGCGGCTTCATCACCTCGTTCCTCTTCGGTGGCCTCACGGGCGTCATGATGGCCTCGGCGCCGATCGACTTCCAGCTCTCGGACTCCTACTTCATCGTCGCGCACTTCCACTACGTGCTCTTCGGCACGATCGTGTTCGCGACCATGGCGGGCGTCTACTTCTGGTTCCCGAAGATGACCGGTCGCATGTACAGCGAGACGCTGGCCAAGTGGCACTTCTGGCTCACCTTCATCGGCTTCCACACCACGTTCCTGGTCCAGCACTGGCTCGGTAACCAGGGCATGGCGCGCCGCTACGCCGACTACCTCGCGACCGATCACTTCACCGTGCTCAACATGATCTCGACGGTCGGCGCGTTCATCCTTGGCCTCTCGTTCCTGCCCTTCGTGTGGAACATCATCCACAGCTGGCGCTACGGCGAGATCGTCACCACCGACGATCCGTGGGGCGCGGGCAACTCCCTCGAGTGGGCCACGAGCTGCCCGCCGCCGCGCCACAACTTCACCTCGCTGCCGCGTATCCGCTCCGAGCGCCCCGCGTTCGAGCTGCACTACCCGCACATGGTGGAGCGCATGCGCGACGAAGCCCACGTTGGCGGACGCCACTAGGCGCAGCCGGCTCAGGCAAGAAGATCCACGCGGTGGCGCGTGGTCCCGCACAGGGGCCACGCGCCACTGGTATTTGCCGGGTGATCCCGCCGGTAGGGCTCCGGCTAGGATTCCGGGTGGAGAATCCGCAGCGAACCGCGAGTTCGAAACCGCCGCGCGCCCGCCTGGGGCGTCCGCGCACGATGGAAAGGCAGGTGCCGTGAGCGCCGCGAAGTCGACCGTCCTCATCACCGTCTCCGGCCCCGACCACCCGGGTGTCACCTCGGGCGTGGTCACCGTCCTCGCCAAGCACGGCGCGGATCTCCTCGACGTCGAGCAGGTCGTGGTCAACGGGCACCTCACGCTCGGCGTGTTCGTCTCTGCCGCGGGCGATGCAGACGGCGGGGCCGTCGCGGACATGGCCGCCGAGGTCGCTGAGGCGGCCGAGGGGCTCGGCATGGACATCACGGTGCAGACCGATACCCCGGACCCTCATGCGGGGCCCAGCACCCATGTCGTCACGATCCTGGGCCAGCCGGTCTCTGCCGCGGCACTCGGCGCGATCGGCGCGGCGCTCGCCTCGATCGGCGCGAACATCGACACGATCCACAGGATCGCCGACTACCCGGTCACCGGCCTCGAACTCGAAGTCTCCACCGAGGACCGCTCGCGCTCCTCCGATGAGCAGCTGCGCGTCCAGCTCGCGCCGCTGTCCGACGAGCTCGGGGTCGACCTCTCCATCGAGCGCGCGGGCCTCGCCCGGCGCGCCAAGCGACTCGTCATGTTCGACGTCGATTCGACGCTTGTCCAGGGCGAGGTCATCGAGATGCTCGCGGCTCGCGCGGGCCGGGAGGCGGAGGTCGCCGCCGTCACCGAGCGCGCGATGCGCGGGGAGCTCGACTTCGCCGAATCCCTCCACGAGCGGGTCCGGGCCCTTGAAGGCCTGCCCGCCACCGTGATCGACGACGTGGCCGCCGAGATCGAGCTGACCCCCGGAGCGCGGACGACGATCCGCACCCTCAAGCGGCTCGGGATCCGCTGCGGGGTCGTCTCAGGCGGGTTCACGCAGGTGATCGAGAACCTCGCCGAGGATCTCGGCCTGGACTTCTACAAGGCGAACACGCTGGAGATCGTCGACGGCAAGCTCACCGGGCGCGTGGTCGGGGAGGTCGTGGACAGGCAGGCGAAGGCCGAATACCTGCGCCGATGCGCCGACCACCTCGGCATTTCGCTCACTCAGACCGTGGCGGTGGGCGACGGCGCTAACGACATCGACATGCTCTCGGCCGCCGGGGTGGGTATCGCGTTCTGCGCGAAGCCCGCGCTGCGCGAGGTCGCC
>NZ_DAINST010000110.1:0-6305 GCF_036741115.1 Dietzia sp. | reverse complement strand
GGAACATCGCGCACAACGAGGTCGACCTCAAGAACCACAAGAACAATCACAAGTCCTCGGGCTTCCTGCCCTCGGAGCGCGAATGGCTCACGGGCGTGCTCGGCGAGGACGCGGAGTCCGGCTGGGTCGACGTGGTCCGCCACCGCCGCCCCGACGAAGTCGGTCCGTATTCCTGGTGGTCGCAGCGCGGCAAGGCTTTCGACAACGACGCGGGCTGGCGGATCGACTACCACATGGCTACCGCGAAGCTCGCCGCTCGCGCGGTGTCCGACAGGGTCGATGTCGCCGGAGCCTACGACGAGCGCTGGTCGGACCACGCGCCCGTGGTCGTCGAGTACGAGTAGGAAATACCGATCGTGGAAGAATGGGGACCATGACTGACTCCACCACCACCGCACCTGCGAAGAAGCAGCGCGTCCTCTCCGGCATCCAGCCGACCGGAGACTCGTACCACCTCGGCAACTACCTCGGTGCGGTGCGGCAGTGGGTTCAGCTCCAGGAAGACTACGACGCCTACTACTTCATCCCGGACCTGCACGCGATCACCGTCCCGCAGGACCCGAAGGAGCTCCGCGAGCGCGTGTACCGCGGCGTCGCGCAGCTCCTCGCCGCGGGCGTCGACCCCGAGCGCGCCGTGGTCTTCGTGCAGTCGCACGTGCCGGAGCACGCGGAGCTTGCGTGGGTCCTCAGCTGCATCACAGGCTTCGGCGAGGCGAGCCGGATGACCCAGTTCAAGGACAAGTCGCAGAAGCAGGGGAGCGAGAACGCGACCGTCGGGCTGTTCACCTACCCGGTGCTCATGGCCGCGGACATCCTCCTCTACCGCCCGCAGCTCGTGCCGGTGGGCGAGGACCAGCGCCAGCACCTCGAGCTCACGCGGAACCTCGCGCAGCGGTTCAACTCCCGCTACAAGAAGACGTTCGTGGTGCCGGAGGCGAAGATCCTCGAGAACTCCGCGAAGATCTTCGACCTCCAGGACCCGACGGGGAAGATGAGCAAGTCGGGGCCGAACCCGAAGGGCATCATCAACCTGCTCGACGATCCCAAGGTCACCGCGAAGCGGATCAAGAGCGCCGTCACGGACAACGACGGCGAGATCCGCTTCGACCCGGAGAACAAGCCGGGTGTGTCCAATCTGCTCGTCATCCAGTCGGAGCTCACCGACACCCCGATCGACACGATCGTCGAGCGGTATCAGGCCGCGGGCGCGCAGTACGGGGCGCTCAAGGGCGACACCGCCGACGCTCTCGAGGCGTTTGTCACGCCGTTCCGCGAGAAATTCGAGGAGTTCATCGCGGACCGGGCGGAGCTGGATCGGATTCTGGATCACGGCGCACGCCGCGCACGCGAGGTGGCCGGCCCTGTCCTCGATCAGGTGTACGAGCGCGTCGGCCTGGTCCCGCGCACCCGCTAGTTCCGGGTACCCGGTCCCGCGTTGCCGGGCTCGGGTTGCCGGGTCCGGGTACGCGAACCCGGGTAACCGAACCCGGGTAGCCAGACTCCGGCAGCTACGCCCCAGCGGCGAGTGAGGCGAGCTCCCAGCGGTCGCCGTCGAGGACCCAGACCTCGAGGGCGCCGTCGGTCCTGGCGACCATCACGCACGCCGGGCCCGCGGCCCACGCGTGCTCCTCCTCGCCGTGCTCGGCGGGGTTCCCGACGGCGTGGAAGTCCGCCCGGTGCGGGGCCTCGCCGCCCCGATGCCACGCGGTCCGGGCGTCGCGGACGGCCGAAATCGCCGCCGCGGCCGCCGGCCCCACCGTCGCAGGAGCGGGGGCGGCGGCCGACTTGCTCGCGTTGCCGGCCGCGGCATCGCTGTCGTCATCGAAATCGAAGAGGCTCGGCTCTGGTTCGGTTGCCGCAGTTGTCGCCGCGGAGGCAGGGGAAGGGGCGGCCTGCGCCGTCAGAAGCGATTCTCTCGCCGCGTCCGCGGGATCCGGTCCCTTACCCGCGGCGGCCGGGGCCCCGGGGAAGCCGGGGCCGGCCTCGGGAGACTTGCCCTTGGAGTACGCCTGCGCTGCGCCGTTGGCGAGCTTGTCGGCCTTCTCGTTGAGCTCGTGCCCCGCGTGGCCTTTGACCCAGCGGAAGGTAACCGAGCGGCCCGCGGACTTCGCCTCTGCGATCTCCGCGTCGAGCGCGCGCATGATCTCCACGTTGAGTACTGGCTTGCCGTCGGCCTTCTTCCAACCCTTGCGCTTCCAACCATGCATCCACTTGGTCACGGAGTTGATCACGTACTGCGAATCGCAGAGGATCTCCAGCGGCTCGTCGAGACCGCGCGTCTGGCGCAGCAGGTCGAGAACGGCGACGAGCTCGCCCTGGTTGTTCGTGCCGCGCTTCCAGCCGCCGCACGCCCAGCGGGAATCGTCGATGTACCAGCCCCAGCCGGCTGGGCCAGGGTTGCCGAGTGCGGAGCCGTCCGCCGCTGCGATGAGAGTCACGGGAGACGATTGTGCCAGCCGCCGGGATCAGCCGCGCCGGCGCCGCCCCGTGAGCGCGAAGAGGATGGCGAGCACGACGAGCGCGGCGATTCCGATCCAGCCCGCCGGCGGCACCTTTCCGACAGTCGAGGAGAGCACGCCGGAACCGGAGTCCGAACCGTCCTTTCCGGCCTCGCCAGGGGCGGCCGCGGAACCGTCGGCGTTTGCCCCCGCGGCGTTTGCCGAGTCCTCCTTGCTGCCCACGAGCTCGCCCACGCCCTTCTCCTTCGGGTCCGTGGCGAAGCCCGCATCGAGCAGCTCGGCGGCCTGGTCGAACGGCGCCTTCGGCACGCGCGTGCCGTCCATGAGCACCACGAGCAGCGTGCGGCCGTCGCGCTCCGCGCCGCCCACATAGGTCTGCCGGGCGTCGTCGGTGAATCCGGTCTTGCCGCCGACCGCGCCGGGGTAGTCCTCGAGGAGCTGGTTGTCGTTGTAGACCACGAAGCCCTTGCGCACGTTGTCGCCGTCCGGGGTGGTCACCGAGCCGTCGCCGTTGTCGACGTTGCCCTGCGCGTCGACGGTGCCCGCAGCTACCTCGGCAGGCGGGTCGTTCGGGTCCGGCGCCGCCGCGGCGGGGCCCGCCGGGTAGCCGGGGAGCCCGATCCGCTTGGTCTTCGCGATCTCGCGGTAGGTGTCGTTGTTGAGGGCGGCGCTGAAGATGAGCGCCATGTCGTACGGGCTGGTCATGTTGCCTGGCTTGTCCAAGCCTGAGATGGTCGCGGGCACGGTGTCGGTGCAGCCGAGCTCGGCGCACTTCTCGCCCATGAGCTCGAGCGTCTTCTGCTCACCGCCGAGCTGTGCCGCCAGTTCGTACGCGGCGTCGTTGCCGGAGAGCAGCAACATGCCGCTGAGAATGTCGCGGATCGAGTACTTGCCGCCGGGCCCGAGCCCGATGAGCGTGCCCTCGGCTGGCGCGATGTCCTCTTCCGAGACCGTGACCTCCTTGTCGAGGTCGAGCCGGTCGAGGGCGACGAGAGCGAGGAGGAGCTTGATGATGCTTGCGGGGCGGTAGCGGCCGTGCGGGTCCTGCGCGGCGAGCACCTGCCGGGATTCGGCGTCCGCGACGATCCAGCCCGAGGCGGTGATGTCCCCGGGGGTCTGGAAACCTTCGGCCGCGATCGGCGCGCAGCCACCGAGCTCCTCGCCGCCGACAGGGTCCTCCTGCACGCTCGGCGCCGGCGGCACGGGCTGTCCGGGCTGCGCCTCCTCCGAGTGGTCGACAGCAGCAGGAGGCGTCGACTTCTGCGGGCAACCCTCTAGGTCGCGGGGGGAGGAGAAGTACTGGAAGTTCGGCTCCGTGGGCAGCACCGCAGGCGGCGGAGCCTGCGAGATGGAGACGCCCGGGTCGAGGCCCGGAACCCCCGACTGGATCGTCTGGTCGGCCAGCCCATTCTGCTGCCCCTGCGCTCCGGCCACCGGTGCGCCTGCGGCCCCGAGCCCCAGACCGAGGCCCATGACGGCGGACAGTGCGAGTGCCCGGAGAGGGGCGCGACGGCGGAAGAGCGACATGAGGAACACCCTAGAGCGTGCAATACGCGGCCGGGCGTTTGGCCCCGGTGCGTCACAGCGACTCTCAGGCTGCCCTTCTCGGGCGGCAGACTCTGCGGCGATTCTCGCGCTGAGGGCCCGTGGGCTCAGCAGTCGAGGTGGGCGCCGGGATCCATGCGCGGCGCCGGCGGACGGCCGTTTTTCGCCCATGCGATGCGCTCGCGCTTGACCTTGGCCGGCTGCCCCACGGCGAGGCAGTGCTCGCCGATCGGGCTCGACGCGGTGACCACCGCCATCGTGCCGACCACCGAGCCGTGCCCCACTCTCGCCCCGCCCATGAGGGTGACCCCGAAGCCCAGCCACACGTCCGAGCCGATGACGACGTCCCGCGCGAAATTGATGCGCTCGCGGGTATCGAGATCGAAGATCGGGTGGTGGTCGTAGGCCCGTATAGTCGCGCGATCCGCGAACAGGCAGTCGTCGCCGATCTCCACCGTGCATCCGTCCTCGGTGACCACGCTGAACAGCCCGGTGACGTTTAGGCGCTTGCCGATCCGGACCGTGCAATCGATCCCGAGCTCGAGCTGGCCGATACTCTGCGCGCCGTCGTCGACCTCGACGGTGCCGCCGACGTCGTTGAAGTAGATGTGGGTCATCCAGTTGACGTTCTCGCCGAAGCGCACCGTGCAATTCGACGAGCCGAATACCACCTGGGTGTTCGATTGCACCGTCGCGGGTGTGCCGATGATCCGATTGCCCCGGTCGTCGGAGTAGTCGGTGATCTCCTCGCCGCGGAGGACTGTGGCGCATGGCATTCGCCCAATGGTAGTCGGCCCGTGGCCGGGTTCGGGCCTCGGTGCGGGCGAACGGGCCGCGGAGAAATGAGAGAACCCGCCCGGGGACCGGATGGTCCCCGCGAGCGGGTTCGACCGCCGTCGTATAAACGGCGGGGCATTCCCGGGCGGGCCCGGGGTGGGCGAAGGGGCGCCTAGCGCGCGAAGAGAAGTGCGCGCTTGACCTCCTGGATCGCCTGGGTCACCTGGATGCCGCGGGGGCACGCGTCGGTGCAGTTAAAGGTCGTGCGGCAGCGCCACACGCCCTCGGCGTCGTTGAGGATCTCGAGGCGATCGGCCGCACCCTCGTCACGCGAATCGAAGATGAAACGGTGCGCGTTGACGATCGCGGCGGGGCCGAAGTACGAGCCGTCGTTCCAGAACACCGGGCAGCTCGTGGTGCAGCAGGCACAGAGGATGCACTTTGTGGTGTCGTCGAAGCGGGCACGGTCCGTCGCGGACTGGATGTGCTCGTTCGTCGGCGCGTTGCCGCTGGTGATGAGGTACGGCTTGATGTCGCGGTAGGCCTTGAAGAAGGGCTCCATGTCGACATAGAGGTCCTTCTCCACCGGTAGGCCGCGGATCGGTTCGACCGTGATGGTGATCGACGAACCGTCCTTGGGGAGCATGTCCTTCATGAGGACCTTGCACGCCAGGCGGTTGACGCCGTTGATCCGCATCGCGTCGGAGCCGCACACGCCGTGGGCGCAGGAGCGGCGGAACGCGAGCGAGCCGTCGAGGTAGTTCTTGACGTAGAGGAGCAGGTTGAGCATGCGGTCCGTGGGCAGAGCCGGAACGGAGAACTCCTGCCAACCGTTCTTCGACTCGTCCTCGGTGTTGAACCGCATGATCTTGAGGGTGACCATGGTCGAGCCCTCGGGGACCGGCGCCTGCGCGTCGCTTCCGGGATTCGTGTTCGTCTTTTCCGCAGTGGCAGTCATCAGTACTTACGCTCCATCGGCTCGTAACGGGTCTGCACAACCGGCTTCCAGCCCAGCTCGATCTCGGACATGAGGTCGAGGCCGTCCTTCTTAGTGGCCATCGTGTGCTTCATGAACTTCTCGTCGTCACGCTTCTGGAAATCCTCGCGGGCGTGGCCGCCGCGGGACTCCTCGCGGTTGAGGGCACCGACCACGGTGACCTCCGCCAGCTCGAGGAGGAAGCCGAGCTCGATCGCCTCGAGGAGCTCGGTGTTGAATCGGCGTCCCTTGTCCGAGACGACGACGTGGTTGTAGCGCTCCTTGAGCTTGTGGATCTCCTCACGAGCCTCGGTGAGCGACTGCTCGGTGCGGAACACCGAGGCCTTGTCGTCCATCATGGCCTGCAGCTCGAAGCGGATGTTCGCCGCGTTCTCGTTGCCGTGGTCCGAGAGCATCTGGTCGAGCCACTGCGCCACCATCTTCTCCGGCTCCTCGGGGAGAGGGGTGAAGTCGTGGGACTCGGCGTACTTCGCGGAGGCGATGCCGGCACGGCGGCCGAACACGTTGATGTCGAGCAGCGAATTCGT
>NZ_DAINST010000109.1:5282-7318 GCF_036741115.1 Dietzia sp. | reverse complement strand
AGGAAGTCCTCGCGAAAGCCAACCGTAACAACACTTCAAATGCGGACCACTAGTTAAGGGGTGGAGATCAGAGGCTTCGGCTGAGCAAAATCGCTGCTGTGAGGGCTGATCGGGGCCCACGTTCGATTTCGGAATTAAAGCCGTGCCAAGCTGGTTGCACTCAACGGAACCAAGAGATGCCGCGCATGCGGCAGCGACCGACGGGTTCACCTACCTTCGGCCGACCACAACAGCGGTGGGAAACCGCAAAAGGAGCTATGGCAATGGCAACCGTGGACGTGACCACCGAGGACTTCGAGTCGACCGTCACCGAGAACGATATCGTTCTCGTCGACTTTTGGGCCTCGTGGTGCGGACCCTGCCGCTCGTTCGCACCGACTTACGAGAAGAGCTCGGACAAGCACTCGGATGTCGTCTTCGCGAAGATCGACACCGAGGCCGAGCAAGATCTCGCAGCGCAGCTGCAGATCCAGGCGATTCCGACCCTCATGGCCTTCCGCGAGGGCCAGCCGGTATTCCGTAACTCGGGCGTCGTGTCCGGCGCCGCTCTCGACCAGCTGATCGAGAAGATCAAGGACCTCGACATGGACGAGGTCCGGAAGGCCGTCGCGGCCGAGACCGCGAAGGCCCAGGGCAACGCCTAGCTCACAAGGGCCCTCAGGCGCTTAGTCCGAAACCCCGTCGCACCCCGTGGTGCGGCGGGGTTTTCGTATTTCCTCAGACGCTTGCCGAAACCGAAAAATAGAACACGTTCACGCCCGCGCGTGTCCTGTGCCACAATCGGTTCAAGCAGTAGAACGTGTTCTAGAAATTCGTGGGAAAGGTCGTGCGCAGGTGAAGACCAAGGTCGCCGTTTCGATGGAAGTGGGCAAGCCGTTCGAGATCGTCGAGGCGGAGCTCGATGGCCCGAAGGCCGGCGAGGTCCTCGTCAAGTGGAAGGTCGCCGGGCTCTGCCACTCAGACCTCCACGTCTCCTCCGGGGACATGCCCTCGACCCTCCCGCTCGTGGTGGGCCACGAGGGTTCCGGTGTGGTCGAGGAGGTCGGCCCCGGCGTCACTCGCGTCAAACCGGGCGACCACATCGTCGGCTCGTTCATTCCCGGCTGCGGCACGTGCTCGGCGTGCGCGCGTGGCATGTCGAACCTGTGCAACGAGGGCTGGAACGGCACCACCGGCCTCATGGCCGACGGACGTTACCCCTTCAAGCTCGAAGGCGGCCAGGGCGCCGGCGGCATGTGCAACCTCGGCACCTTCTCCGAGCGCGCCATCTGCAAGGAGCAGTCCGTCGTCCCCGTCCAGGAGTGGATCCCGTTCGAGACCGCAGCGCTCGTCGGCTGCGGCGTGACCACCGGCTACTCCTCGACGATCAACACCGCCGGGGTCAAGGCCGGGGACATCGTCGTGGTCTTCGGGATCGGTGGCCTCGGCGCGAACGCGCTCCAAGCCGCCAGGCTCGCAGGTGCCCGCTACGTCTTCGCCATCGACAGCGACGCCTCGAAGCAGGACGTCGCAATGAAGTTCGGGGCGACCCACTTCTTCTCCGATCCCACCGATGCCGCGCCGGTCCTCAACGAGCTGAGCTGGGGTGAGCAGGCGGACAAGGCGATAATCACCATCGGTGTCGCCGATGCGGCAGTCACCGAGGCCGCCTTCAACCTTCTCGGCAAGCGCGGCGTGCTCGTGCTCGTCTCGATGGGCGCCATGGACAACTACTCGGTGAGCATCCCGGGCCTGTTCCTCTGCCAGCTCGAGAAGAGCATCAAGGGCTCGCTCTTCGGTTCGGCGAACGCGAACTACGACATCCCCAACCTGCTCAAGCTGTGGGACCAAAAGCACATCATGCTCGACGAGCTCATCACGCACCGCTTTACGCTCGACGAGGTCAACAAGGGCTACGAGATGATGGAGACGCCGGGGTCCGGGCTGCTCCGCGGGCTCATCATCCACGAAGACGACTGATTAGCGCTTGCGCGGATATCGGGGATTTCCCCGAGGCCGGCGGGCTGGAGAGCTGTTAACCTGCCCCAATGAGCCCC
>NZ_DAINST010000109.1:0-5272 GCF_036741115.1 Dietzia sp. | reverse complement strand
GCAGGTGGGGCGGGGGCGACTGACCCTCGCAGAGTTCTCCGATCTTTCTGCGAGGATCTGGGAAGCCACCGCCGGTTCCGAGCTCGAGGCGGTGCTCTCCGAGGCCGATGTGCTTCCGAAGTCGGGCACCCCGATGAGCGCCGCCGATGCCGCCGACCAAGTAGTCGTCGGGCGGCACTCGGAGCCTGCGGTGGTCATCGAGGACGATGGTCCCATCCGCTCGTGGTTCGACGACGTCGAGCGCAAGGGACGTTGGGATCTGACGACGAAGGTCGAAGTCGCGGCGTACCTGGGAGACATCTTCCTCGATCTCCGCGAGGCGATCATCGACTCGGAGGTCTCGGAGCTGAGCACACATTCGGTGCTCGGCGACACCCGGATCCTCGTCCCGCCGGGCGTGCGAGTGGTGCTGAGCGGCAACCGGATCATGGGTAGTCTCAAGACCGACGAGGGGAACTACGCGTCGCCCACGGGGCCGACCATCAGGATCAAGGCCGATTCATTTATGGGCGACGTGAAGATCCGGGTGCTCGCCGGCGGCGAGAAGATCCCGAAGACGTGGAAGTGGTTCTGATCGGCGGGGTCAGCGGTTGGCACCGCGCGGGAAGCGCGGTCTGAATGCCGGAGGGCAGGCATATGGTTTGCCCATGGATGTCCTCGCCCCTGCTTCACATGGACTCACGGATCTTGACGATCCAGCGGAATCAACGCTAGATTGTCTTTATTGCTCCCCGCCACTCTGGGAATTCCCACGATTGGCGGGGTTATTTTATTTCGCGCGAGTTGAACCCTTTCGAACCGTACCTGCCGAGTGGATACGTTCCTCGTTGTGGAGGCGGGGATGAGCGCCGAGGAGCCCAAGATTGGCGCCGCCGTCGTCGTCTACTACCAGAACGTTCACCTCACCGCGCACGAGCTCTTCGCCGAGCGCGGGGAACGCAAATTCGAAACGCTTATCCACCCGTTCCACTTCGCCCGGACACTCATCAATGCGCGGAACGCCGGACAGAAAGCGGGCTATCCGGACGCGGAGCTCTTGCAGGTCGTGGCCTTTCGTAGGCAACCGTCGAGCACACACGAGCCGCGGCAATTCGGCCGGCCCGAGGCGCAACGGGCGGCGTGGTGCCAGTCGGATCCCCGGGTGAGCGTCGTATACGGGCCGCTCCGATACCGCCGGGCCCCGGATGCTCCGACCGCTTGCAGCACGCTCAGCGGTTATGCCGAGGTGCGAATGGAGGTCATGGAGAAGGGCATCGATGTGCTTTGTGCGCTCCAGGTCCTAGCGCAGGCGAGGAAACCAGATATCGGCCTTGTGATTCTTGCATCGCACGACACGGACCTCGTGCCGGCACTTGATGCCGCGATCGACGAGGACGCGGCAAAGATAGAAACGTGCCAGTGGTACGCGCCGGAGGTCCGGCACACCAAATGGCTTCAGCCCACAGGCTCGAGGAGGACCTGGAACACCCGGTTGTTCAGGGAGCAATTCGAGTCGCCCCGTGATCCAAGCATTTATTGGATGCAAGGTCGTTGACCGCCGTGTTGGTTGGGTCGCTACTACGCCCGGACGTACGTGAGGAACCGGTACCGCACCGGGCCGTCCCAGCCGTCGACATGTCCCTCGGCCGATTCCGTCCATTCGCCCGTCTTGGCGAGCGACCACTGCTTGGGATCGAGGGCCGGGGCGCGCACGGAGCCGGGCGCGGTGGCGTCGAATTCCGTCACGACCGCCGAGTCCGCGAGGGGTTCCGCGGCGGCATAGACCGTGCCGCCGCCGAGGATGTCGGCGTCGCCGCCGGCGAGATCGAGGGCCTCGGCGAGCGACCCCGTCCGCTCGGCGCCCTCGGGCACGAATCCCTCGTCCCGGGACAGGACGATGTTGCGGCGGCCGGGGAGCGGGCGGAAGCGCGGCGTCAGACTGTCCCATGTAGCGCGCCCCATGATCACGGTCCGCCCGCGCGTCGTGGCGACGAAATGGCGCATGTCCTCCGGCACCGACCACGGCATGCCGGTGCCGGTGCCGATCACGCGGTCGCGGGCCTGCGCCCAGACCATCCGCACGCGCGGAGCGTTCGCGCCCCTGGCGTCTGCGCCGTCGCCGGCGCCAGCGTCTGCGTCTGCACGCACGCTCACACCGCCACCGGCGCCTTTATGCCCGGGTGATGCTCGTAGCCGATGATCTCGAAGTCATCGAAACGGTAGTCGAAGATCGAATCGGCGTTGCGCAGCTCGAGCTTCGGATACGGGTACGGCGAACGTGACAGCTGCGTGCGGACCTGCTCGACGTGGTTGTCGTAAATGTGGCAGTCGCCGCCGGTCCACACGAACTCGCCGACCTCGAGGCCGGCCTGCTGCGCCATCATGTGCGTGAGCAGCGCGTAGGAGGCGATGTTGAACGGCACGCCGAGAAACATGTCCGCCGAGCGCTGGTAGAGCTGGCACGAGAGCTTGCCGTCGGCGACGTAGAACTGGAACATCATGTGGCACGGCGGGAGCGCCATGTTCTCGAGTTCGGAGACGTTCCAGGCCGAGACGATGTTGCGCCGCGAATCGGGGTTCTCGCGCAGGGTGTCGAGTGCGCGGGCGATCTGGTCGATGTGGCGGCCGTCCGGGGTGGGCCACGAGCGCCACTGCACGCCGTAGACGGGGCCGAGATCGCCGGTGGGCGAGGCCCATTCGTCCCAGATGGAGACGCCGTGCTCGTGGAGGTACCCGACGTTGGAATCGCCGCGCAGGAACCACAGCAACTCGTACGCGACGGACTTGAAGTGGACGCGCTTCGTGGTAATCAGCGGGAAGCCCTCGGCGAGGTCGTACCGCAGCTGCCGGCCGAAGAGCGAACGCGTGCCCGTGCCCGTCCTGTCGGATTTCGGCGTGCCCTCGTCGAGCACGAGCTGCAGGAGGTCCTCGTAGGGCGTGGGAATCGCGGACATACCCTTGATTATGGCCGAGTCCGGCCTGCCGATGCGAACGCGGCGCGGTGCGTCCGTCGCCGATACCTGGAGGAGCGCGAATGCCAGAGCACGCGGAAGGACTATCGGGGATGACGGCGGACGCTGCGGAATTCGTTTTGGCCATCGATTCGGTGACCCTCGTGCGGCAGCGGCGACCGCTCCTGCAGGACGTATCCTTTCACGTCCGCCCGGGGGAGCACTGGGCGCTCTTGGGTCCGAACGGAGCCGGGAAGTCGACGCTGCTAAGCCTGTGCGGGGCCCGGGAGCATCCGACGTCCGGGGAGGTGCACGTGCTCGGCCATCGCCTCGGCCGCGTGGACATGCAGTGGCTGCGGACGATCATCGGCCACGTCGATCCGCGGTCGCGGATCGAGCCCTGGCTATCCGTGCGGGAATCGCTGTTCACCGGTCTGCTCGGGGCGACGGGCCTGCGGAGGCACTGGGAGCCGAGCGAGGTCGAGCGCGAACGGGCGGAGGAGCTTCTCGAGGCGCTCGGCATCGCGACGAAGGCGGACCGCAAGTGGGAGGTGCTCTCGCAGGGCGAGCGCGGCCGGGTGCTCATCGCCCGCGCCCTGATGACCCAGCCGCGTCTGCTGCTCCTCGACGAGCCGACGACCGGCCTCGATCTCGCCGCCCGGGAAACGCTGCTCACGGTCGTGGCGCGGCTCGGCGAGCTGCGCCCGGAGCTCGCGACGGTGATGGTGACGCACCATCTCGAGGAGCTCCCGGCCTCGACGAGCCACGCGATGGTCCTCGCCGACGGGCAGGAGCTCGCATGCGGGACGGCGGACGAGGCTATTACGTCGGCCGTGATCTCCGAGGCCTTCGACTACCCGGTGCGCGTCGAGCGTAACCGTGGGCGCTGGACTGCGGTCGGGGAATAGGGCGACGCCGGCGGCAACTCAGCGCCGGTGGCCGGCGGGATCGCGGCGCACGTAGTTCTGTGGCGGGAGCTGGGCTGCTGCCGCGAGCACCTCGTCCGCGATCTCCGGGCGGCACACCACGAGGTCTTCGCGCCACGGGTCCTCGAGATTGAAGCTCGGCGGGGTGCCGTCGAGGTGGGAAACGTGCAGTCCGGCGCTGCGGGCGACACCGAAAGGCGCGGCCTGATCCCACTCGTTGTGTCCGCCGGTGTGGATGTAGACGTCGGCGTCGCCGAGTAGCACGGAGATGGTCTTCGCGCCGGCCGAGCCCATGGGGCGGACCTTGCGGCCCAGCCGCGCGGCGAAGTCCTCGATCCCCGCCGGCGGGGTGGAGCGTGAGGCGACGATCGTCCCTGACATCGGCCCGTCGACGTACTGGCAGAGATCGTCCCGGAACACCCGCTGAGCGTCGGGCATGCCGACCGCCGCGGCCGCGATCTCGCCGTCGACCGAGAGGGCCACGTGCACGGCCCAGTCGCCTCGCCCTGTGGCGTATTGCTTGGTCCCGTCGATCACGTCGAGCACCCACACACGGGATTTCTCGAGCCGCGACAGATCGTCCGCGAAATCCTCGGACAGGATCCCGTCCTCGGGGCGCTGGGCCGCGAGGACCTCCTCCGCCCATTCGTGCGCCACGGCGTTGGCGACGCGGGCGAGGGGCCGGCCCTCGATGAGCCCGCCCGAGCGGGCACCCGTGGCGATGGCGCCGATGCCCTCGGCCAGGTAGTACGCGAGTTGATGGTCGCCTAGTTCTCTCACTCTTTCGAGCTTAGGGAGTGGGGCCGACACTTTCGACAGGTCGACGAAGTTCGTCCGGCGTCATACGGGGTCTGTCATGGAACCGGGCGGGGCGGAATGTCTGTGATGTGCGGAACAATGATGGACGTGAAGGAAAGTAGCGAGAGCGGACACGCAGGGGGGCGCGGGGTGCCCCCGCTGCCCGAGTCATTCTCGCAGCCCACCGCGCAGTGGTTCGCCGAGTCGTTCGGTGCGCCCACCGCAGCCCAGTCCGGGGCCTGGGACTCCATCGCGCGGAGTGCACACACGCTGGTCGTGGCGCCCACGGGCTCGGGCAAGACGCTCGCAGCGTTCCTCTCCGCGCTCGACCGCCTGTTCGCCGAGGAGTCGGAGCGCAGCGGAACGCAGGTCGTCTACATCTCTCCACTCAAAGCGCTCGCCGTGGACGTCGAGCGGAACCTCCGCGCGCCGCTCGCGGGCATCGCGCGCACCCGCGAGGCCGAGGGCCTTCCACCCCGCGAGGTCACCGTCGGCATCCGCACCGGGGATACGCCGCCAGGCGAGCGCGCCAAGCAGCGCCGAAAGCCCCCGGACATCCTCGTCACCACTCCGGAGTCGTTCTATTTGTTGTTGACGTCCGGGTCCCGCGAAGGCCTG
>NZ_DAINST010000108.1:0-7609 GCF_036741115.1 Dietzia sp. | reverse complement strand
GCCCGCGGATTCGCGCAGGCTGGCCGAGGTTCACGAGCTCGACCTGGGCGACCTTCGCTCGGTCGACTCGTTCGTGTCGGGCATCGAAGATCGCGGCGTCGACGTGCTCATCAACAACGCCGGCGTCATGGATATCCCGCTCGGTCGCACCGCGCAGGGATTCGAGCAGCAGTTCGGCGTCAACGTGCTGGGGCATTTCGCGCTCACCGCGGAGCTCGAGCACAAAATCACCGACCGCGTCGTGTGGCTCGGCTCGATCATGCATCAGCTCGGCTGGATCAACCTCGACGACCTCAATTACGAGCGACGCTCCTATAATTCGTGGCTCGCCTACGGGCAGTCGAAGCTCGCGTGCGTCATGCTCGCCTACGAGCAGCAGCGCCGTTTCGTGCGCGAAGGTTCATCGCTGCGTGCGGTCGCCGCGCATCCGGGCTATTCGGCCACGAACCTTCAGACGCGCAGCGACAATCCGGTGGTGCGCCAGATCATGAAGCTCGGCAATTCCCTGCCGCTGCTCGCTCAGCCGGCCAGCCGCGGTGCGCTGCCCGAGCTCTACGCGGCGACGGTGCCGGATCTGCCCGGAGGCTGGTACATCGGCCCCGATGGGCCGGGCGAGGTTCAAGGCTTCCCGCGCCCGGTCGCGTCGAATAAGCGCAGCTATGACGTCGGAGTTGCCGAAAAACTCTGGGACGCCTGCGCCGAGCTCGTCGAGCGGCGCTAGCTAGCGCCCGAACTGTCCGAGCGCTCAGACCGTACTATGGGCGGGCGTGACCAGCGGAAGCACGAGGGTGTCGACGATTTCCTCGAGCGTGGCGCGCGGCACCCGGTCCCGGGTGGTCAAGATCTCGCTGCGGAGCACCGCGAACGGCGCCTTGCGCACCATCCGCGTCGCCTTCTCAGGGTCCACTTCCCCGCGCTCGATGGCGCGGCTGTACACCACCTCCAGCACGTCGGGCCCTTCGCCGAGCACGTGCTTGCGCAGCTCGGCGGGACTCTGTCCGGTGGCCTCGTAGTACCCGCTCAGGTGGACGCGAATCCCGGTGAGCATGTGCTCCCGCGTCGCGTTCGACTGCTCGAGCAGGGCAATCAAATCCCCACGGAATGAACCGGTGTCGGGGACGTCGCGCGCGAAGAGCTTGAAATGGTGGGCGATCGTGTCACGCACGAGCTCGCCCTTGTCCGCCCAGCGGCGGTAGAGCACGGCTCGCGAGGTCTGCGCCCGGGTCGCGACAGCCTCGAAGGTGAACCCCGAATAACCGGACTCGGAGAGCTCCTCCCACGCTGCGGCGTACAGCGCCTTCTCGAGGTCTTCCCCTCGCCGGCGAGTTCCCATCGACTCCCCCCTTAGGTACGTTTGCGTATCTAATTCAATACGCTTAGTATCGACGGAGTCAAGATACGAGGTCGTATCTTAAATCGCTACTTAGAATTCCGGCCGCCCGATCGGCGGCCTTGAGAAGATTTTGGGACTCCTATGTCAACAACCACGACAGAAAACCCGTCTGTCCCCGAGCCCGCAGCTGCCGGCACGGAGGCGATCCCGCACGTCAACGTCCCCGCCGTATTCATCGGCCTCATGGCGACGATGCTCATGGCGGCTCTCAACCAGACGGTGCTGTCGACCGCGCTTCCCACCATCGTGGGCGAGCTCCACGGCGTCGATCAGATGACCTGGGTCATCACCGGCTTTATTCTCGCGTCGACCGTCGTCATGCCCATTTACGGGCGGCTCTCCGACCTGTTCGGCAGGCGACCCGTGATCCTCTTCGCGGTGCTCATCTTCATGTGTGGCTCCGTGGTCGGCGCGCTCGCGAACTCGATCGGCGTGCTGATCCTCTCGCGCGTGATCCAAGGCCTCGGCGGCGGCGGGCTGATGATTCTCTCGCAGGCGGCGATCGCCGATGTCGTCCCCGCCCGCCAGCGCGGCAAGTACATGGGCGCGATGGGCGCGGTCTTCGCCGTGTCGTCCGTCGCCGGGCCGCTGCTCGGCGGCTGGCTCACCGAGGGGCCGGGCTGGCGCTACGCCTTCTGGTTCAACATCCCGCTCGGCATCCTCGCCATCGTGCTCGTCTCGATCTTCCTCAACCTCCCGCACACCAAGCAGGCGAACCGGCCGAAGATCGATTACCTCGGCATGGCTCTTATCGCCGCGGCGACCACCTGCCTCGTCCTCACCTGCACTTGGGGCGGGACGAAGTACGACTGGGCGTCCGGGACGATCATCGGCCTGATCATCGCGACCGTGGTGCTCGCTGTCGCCGTTGTGTTCGTCGAGCTCCGCGCCGAGGTTCCGGCCATCCCGATGACCCTCTTCAAGGAGCGGAACTTCTCGCTCGCCGTGCTCGCCGCGATCTGCGTCGGCATCGCGATGTTCGGCGCGCTCGGCTACATGCCGACCTACATCCAGATGGTCACCGGCGTGTCCGCGACCATGGCCGGCCTGCTCATGACCCCGATGATGGCCTCGCTGCTCGTGTTCTCGATCGGTTCGGGCATCATCGTCTCGCGCACCGGCCGGTACAAGTTCTTCCCGGTCGTCGGCACCGTGATCATGGCGCTCGGCCTGTTCCTGCTGTCGAACCTCCACCCGGAGTCCCCGCGCTGGGAGCTTCTCGGTTCGCTCGCGGTGCTCGGCATGGGCATCGGCTTGTCAATGCAGATCCTCACGCTCATCGTGCAGAACTCGTTCCCCGGTTCGATCGTCGGTACAGCGACCGGCGCGGTGAACTACTTCCGCCAGGTCGGCGCGACCGTCGGTTCCGCGCTGGTGGGCGCCGTGTTCGCCTCGCGTCTCACCGAGCGCCTCACGGACGCACTCGGTGGGCAGGCTGCCAGCGGTGGCGGGGGCGACGCGCACTCGCTGACCCCTGCCATGGTCGACACGCTGCCCGACGCAATCCGCCAGCCTATCGTGCACGCGTACAACGATGCGCTGCTGCCGATCTTCCTGGTGATCGCGCCGCTCGGCATCGTCGCGGCGATCATCATGTCGTTCGTCAAGGAGAAGGCGCTCGCGGAGACGCTTACCTACGACGTGGCCCCGGGGGACGGCGCCGACGAGGACAACGCCGCCTCGGACGTCCACGAGGAGGCCGAGGGCCGCTCGGACGGGACCTCCGCGGAGTCCGACACCACTGCGGGATCCGCCGGGCGGTAGTTCGCCCCGCGCCGGAATCCCGGCCGCCACATCGATCGCCCCGGTGCTGTTGCACCGGGGCGATCGCGTATTTCCGGCCGAACCATGCACTTTTTGTCGATTCCGGGCTCGATCCGGGCCCAAATCGACAAGAAGTGCATGCAACGCGGAGGGGAGATCGCTCTGCGGCCCCGCCTAGGGCTCTCCGAGTGCAATCTGCCCACGGCGACCGGTCCACGGCAGCCCGCGCCGGGACGGCTGAGCGGGCAGCGGCCTCCGCCGTCATGCCCGGAGGAGGACTTCCGGGCAGCCGCTCCCCGCGGCGGCCTCCTCTACCCTGGACGCGTGACTGATTCCGCCGAGTTGACTCTCACCCTCCGCGTTCTCGCCTCCGCCGCGGACGCCCGCCGCGGCATCGTGCGCCTGCACCCCGAGGTCCTCGCGGCGCTCGGGCTGCGGCAGTGGGACGCGGTCGAGCTGGTCGGCGCGCGGACCACGCCTGCCGTCGCCGCCGCCTCGCCCGAAGACACCTCGCAGGCGCTGTGCATCGTCGACGAGGTGATCGCCTCGAACTGCGGTCTCACGGACGATTCCCGGGTCATCGTGCGCGCGGCGGATCTCACGACGGCAGAGGAGATCGTGGTCGACGGGCCGCGCCTCGCGCAGGCGACCGTCTCCGACCGCGTCCTCCGCTCGGCGCTGCTCGGCAAGGTCGCGCGCGTCGGCGACTCGCTGACCCTCATGCCCCGCGACCTCGGGCCGTCGTTCCCCACCGGAGACACCACGCGCACGCTGTCCAATTACCTCGGAGCAGCGTGGTCCTCGCAGCTCATCACCGTGACCCAGACCGTGCCGACGGGCTCGGTGTCCATCCGGCCGAGCACGGCCGTGCGGTGGGAATCCGCCGCCCCTTCCGCCGGAACGCCCGGCGGGCACGGAACTCCGTCGTCATCCCTGCGTATGACGGCGGACGCAACGCACCGCGGGGCCCACACCTCCGTGGCGGGCGGTGGAACGGATGCCGGCTCCCGCGAAGCCACGGCCTCGCGCTCCGCGCAGCGGTCCGGCCGGGCGAGCGCGGGGATCGCGGATCTCGCGCGCTCGGAGATCGACCTGATCCCCCGCGCCGAGCTCGTCGGTGTCGAGGTCCAGGCGGAGACCCTCGAGACGTGGCTCGAACTCGCGCTCGACGAGCCCGAACTGCTCAGTACGCTCGGCGCCGCCGGCCACCTCGCCGTGATGGTCACCGGGCCTGCGGGCGTGGGGAAGTCGACGCTAGTGCGCAGCGTGTGTGGCGAACGGCCCTGCGTGGCGCTCGACGGTCCGCTCGCCGGTTCGCTGTCTGCCGATCAGCGGCTCGAGGCCGTGCAGGCGCTCGCCTCCGAGGTGCGCTCGTCCGGCGGGGTGCTGCTGGTCACCGACGTCGACGCGTTGCTGCCGGCCGAGCCCGAACCCGTCGCCACACTGATCCTCGCCGAGCTGCGCGAGGTCGCCCGCGCCGAAGGTGCCGCGCTCGTGGTGACCACGATGGCGGCCGAGTCCGCCGATTCCCGGCTGCGCGGCCCCGATCTCTGCGACCGGGTCCTCGACCTGCCGCTCCCCGATGCGAAGGGCCGTGAGGCGGTGCTCTCGGCGATGCTCTCCGGCGTGCCGAGCGGGGAGCTCGATCTCGCCGATATCGCCGCGCGGACGCCGGGATACGTGGCCGGCGACCTGCGCGCGCTGTGCCGCGAGGCGGGAATGCGGGCGGCGAGCCGCTGGGCGGGGGCCGGGGAGGATCCGGCAGGAGACGTCACAAAACAGCCTTCCACCAGCAAGAATTCCGGACCTCGGATTGAGCAATCGGACCTAGAGGGCGCGCTGCGCGTGATCCGGCCGATGTCGCGGTCGGGGATGGAGGAGGTGTCGCTGGGGTCGATCACGCTCGACGATGTCGGCGACATGGTCGAGACGCGGCAGGCGCTCACCGAATCCGTGCTGTGGCCGCTGCAGCACCCGGAGTCCTTCGCGCGCCTCGGCATCGAACCGCCGCGCGGGGTGCTCCTCTACGGGCCGCCCGGCTGCGGCAAGACGTTCGTGGTGCGGGCGCTCGCGGCGTCGGGCAAGCTCACGGTGCACATCGTCAAGGGCGCAGAGCTCATGGACAAGTGGGTCGGCTCGTCGGAGAAGGCGGTGCGCGAGCTGTTCCAGCGCGCCCGCGATTCCGCCCCGTCGCTGATCTTCCTCGACGAGGTCGACGCGCTCGCGCCGCGCCGCGGGCAGTCCTCGGATTCCGGGGTGGGCGACCGCGTGGTGGCGGCGCTGCTCACGGAGCTCGACGGCGCCGAGCCGCTCACCGACGTAGCAGTGCTCGGGGCGACGAATCGCCCGGAACTCATCGACCCCGCTTTGTTACGCCCGGGCCGACTCGAGCGCCTCGTCTTCGTGCCACCGCCCGATGCGGCCGCGCGCGCCGAGATTCTCCGCACCGCGGGGCGCTCGGTGCCGCTCGCCGATTCGGTGGATCTCGATGCGCTCGCGGAGGACCTCGATGGGTACTCGGCGGCGGATTGCGCAGCGCTCCTTCGCGAAGCCGCGATGACGGCGATGCGCCGCGATATCGAGGCCGCCGAGGTCACGGCCGACGACGTGTCGGTGGCACGCCGCTCTGTCCGACCGTCGCTCGATGCCGCGCAGGTCGAGAGCCTGCGGAATTACGCGGGAACCCGCGAGGCCGAGTAGCGGCGGGGCGGTCGGGCATAGGCTTCGCCGGCCGTTTCACACTCTTCGCCCCGTTTCACACCGTTAAACCCCTGGCCTAGGGACGTGAATCGCGGCGCACGGTGTGAAACCCGGCGAACGGCGTGATCCGCGGGCGATCCGCGGACGCCGCGCGACGGGGTTCCACATAGCGGGACGCTCGTCCCGAAAATCTTGCCTCCGCGCGCTCACGGCGATAGTTTTGTCCCCATGCAGTCCATGCTTCTCGTAGTAGGCCGACGCGGCGGGGTCCACAACTAGGACCGACACCTCGCCCGCGTCCCCTTGCTGCGCGTCGGTCAGCCCCCTTTATCGGCACCGACCCCGAGGATCACAAGAACGATGGACGCTCATTCTTTCAACAAGGCGATGACGGCTCAGGCCACGGCTGCGATGCATGCCGCGGCGCCGACGGCCACTTCCACGACGCAGGCTAGGGCAACCACGGCATCGCCCGCCGCCCCGGCACGTCCCACCACCGCAACCACCGCCGCCGCCAGAGAGCACCCGTACACCGCGCGCTTCGGCCGCGCGCTGCCCCGCGAGCTCGCCGCCGAATCGACCGGCATGGGCTGGCGCGAGTTCTGTTCCACCTACGCCCCGACACCGGAAGGTCTGCGGCTGCGCGACTGGAACGAGACGAACCTCGGCCGCGGGGTGCGCCGCTTCGAGGCGATCTTCGGTACCTCCGCCACCGGCCCTGCCGCGCACCGCTGCACGGTCATCGCGGCAGGAGAAATAGCCGCGTGCAGCGAAATGCTCCACGAGCTCGGCCACGGCATCGAGATCGAACGCTTCCATCAGCACCACACCGGCGACACGTGGGCGACGATCATTCGCTGCCAGGGGCATCACGCGGGCAACGGGGGACACGGCCGGACGTGGGCCCTCGGCCTCGGCCGGACGGGACCCGAGTCCGCGCGGAACGCCATGATCTCCGCCTCCACACGACTCGCCTAATCCGCGAACCCAACTCGCCTAGCGCCCACCCGACTCGGCTGGTCCGCGCACCCGGCCCGTCCAGCACGCACCCACTGCGGCAAGCCCGCGTCCCGGCGCCCAAGCACCACGAGGAAATCCACGCACCTCCGCCGTCACAAACCCCGAAACCACCCGGGGGCGCCCCTTATCCGACCAGCTAAACCCGGCACCTGGCATTTATCCGCACCCCGATCGGGCTGCCCGCCGCCGATGGGCCGCCCTCCGCCGGACAACGCCGTTTCCTTATACTGTGAACAGATAGTGACCGCGTACGATTCGAAACTTTATTCGGAGGGCCACTGGTGCTTTATGTCCTTGGTTCCCTCTTCATTGCATCTTTTGTAGCGATTCCACTCACCAAGGCGCTGGGCCGCAAGGCCTTCGCCGTCTTGGCTCTCGTCCCCGCGGGCGGGGCGATCTGGGTGTTGACGCAATGGAGTCAGGAACCCACCGTCGACCTGCAATGGATCCCCTCCCTCGGGCTCGAGTTGAGCCTGCGGATGGATTCGTTGTCCTCTCTCATGGCGCTCATCGCGCTGGGCGTCGGCGCGTTGGTCCTGTTCTATTGCACGTTCTATTTCCACGACGACGAACCCCGCCTGCACCTGTTCTCGGCGCAACTCACGGCGTTCGCGTTCTCGATGTTCGGCCTCGTCGTCTCGGACGACATGCTGGTCATGTACATCTTCTGGGAGCTCACGAGCGTGCTCTCGTTCCTCCTCGTCGGGCACTACGCGGAGCGCGCGACCTCGC
>NZ_DAINST010000107.1:0-7695 GCF_036741115.1 Dietzia sp. | reverse complement strand
AGCGCCCATGGTACTGCACTCGACAGGGTGTGGGAGAGTAGGACACCGCCGAACTATTCATTAGAGAAACCCCCGAGCGTTCGCTCGGGGGTTTTTCGTATTTACGGGCCCTTTTGGCTCCGTCTATTCACCGGAGAGGAGCGCGTCGAAAACGTCTTCCACGGTGTAATCGGCGGCGAGATCGTTCACCGCGGGGCGGGAGTTCCCGAGGGAATCTCCGCACCACAGTGCCGTGTACTGCGCGCCGTCGGCGGGCTCGAGATTGGCGGCGGAGGAGCGGAGCGTCTTCGTCATCGCATTGGAATAGGGATAGGCTGCCGGCGCGTTCTCGCCGGCCCGTGTGAGCGCATTCGATACCGCGCGAGCCGGCCGCCCCGTCACCGCACGCGTGAACGCGGTGGCGGAGTCCTCGGGTTCGGCGAAGTGCTTGCGTAGGCCGGCCCGAAATGGCGCGCTCGTGCCTGCCTCCTCACAGCACAGCAACATGGTGCCCACGAGCACGGCTCTGGCCCCTGCGTCGAGGGCGTCGCTCACGGCGGCGGGGGAGTGGACCCCGCCGGCGGCGATCACGGGAACGTCGGGGAGGGAATCGCCGATCTCGGTCAGCAAGTCGAGCGTGCTGTGCTCTCCCGGTCCAGCGGCGATGGAGAACGTGCTCTGGTGTCCGCCGGCTTCCTTGCCCTGGGCGATGAGGACGTCTGCGCCCTCCGTAGCGGCGGTGCGGGCGTCGTCCTGGTTCGTCACCATGACGGCCACCTGGCTACCGGCTCCGTGGAGACGCTCGATCGCGTGCGCTCCCGGAGTGCCGAAGGTAAAGGACACGACGGGGACCGGGTTGGCCACGAGGTGCTCGAGCTTGGCGGCGTAGTCGTTGTCCGTGTACGCCGGGTCGCCTGGGGCGGCGAGGCTCGCCTCGCTCGCGAATACCGAGAGACGTTCGCGGTAGGCGGCGATCTCGGCGTCTGTGCAGGCGCGGCGTGCGTCGTCATGGTCGGTGATGAAGAGGTTGACGCCGAAGAGCTCCGTCCCGGCGGCGCGGACGGAGTGGATGTCTGCGGCCATGGCCTCGGTGTCCTGGTACCCGGCGGCGAGGAAGCCGATGCCTCCCGCGGCTTCGGCTGCGGAGACGAGGGCGGGGGTCGTCGGGCCTCCCGCCATCGGCGCTGCCGCGATGGGCCGGGACAGCGCGTCGAGGAACGAGCCACGGTGGGCATCGGAGTGGCCGTCGGTGTCCGCTTCGCTCATGTGCAGACCTCCGTTTCGCGGGTGTGGTGGATGTGCGCCCATGGTAGGTCCGGTGAGCAGGGGTTAGCCCGATTCCGGTCCGGTCGAGCGGGACGTGGGCTAAATTAGAACGTGTTCCAGTTCTTCGGCGTCGTCGCCGGTCGCACAGGAAGGCCCCACAGGCTCACATGACGAGTACGCACGCACCCGAGGCGTTTATCTACGACGCCATCCGCACCCCGCGCGGGAAGGGCAAGTCCACGGGCTCGCTCCACACGGTCAAGCCCATCGACCTCGTGGTCGGTCTCATCGAGGAGGTGCGTCGTCGTTTCCCCGATCTCGACGAGGATCGCGTCTCGGACATCATCCTCGGGATCGTCACGCCCATCGGGGACCAGGGCATGGATCTCCCGCGCATCGCCGCGCTCGCGGCGAAGATGCCCGACACAGTCGCCGGCGTCCAGATCAACCGCTTCTGCGCTTCGGGTCTGTCCGCCGTGAACATGGCGGCAGCGAAGATCCGCTCCGGCTGGGACGAGCTCGTCTTCGCCGGTGGCGTCGAGTCGATGTCCCGCGTACCGATGGGCACCGATGGCGGTTCGTGGGCCACGGATCCCGTGACCAACTACGAGACCTACTTCTCCCCGCAGGGCGTCGGCGCCGATCTCATCGCCTCCATCGAGGGCTTCGACCGCGAGCGAGTCGATGCCTACGCCGTCCGCTCGCAGGAGTACGCGAAGCGCGCCTGGGACGAGGGGCGCTTCGATCGCTCGATCGTCCCGGTACGGGACCGGAACGGTCTCCTGCTCCTCGACCGCGACGAGCACATGCGTCCCGGCGCGACCGTGGAATCGCTCGGTTCGCTCAAGCCGTCGTTCCAGATGGCGGGGGAGCTCGGCGGCTTCGACGCCGTCGCGCTGCAGAAGTACCACTGGGTGGACGAGATCACGCACGTCCATCACGCCGGCAACTCCTCGGGCATCGTCGACGGCGCCGCGCTCGTCGTGGTCGGATCCGAGAAGGCCGGCGCGGATATGGGCATGGAGCCGCGCGCACGCGTGCTCTCGCAGGCCACGTCCGGCGCCGATACGACGATCATGCTCACCGGCCCCACGCCGGCGGCGAAGAAGGCCCTCGCGATGGCGGGGCTCGAGCCCGAGGACATCGACATCTGGGAGATCAACGAGGCGTTCGCCTCCGTGGTGCTCCGGTTCCAGAAGGACCTCGAGATCCCGGACGAGAAGCTCAACCCCAATGGCGGCGCGATTGCCATGGGCCACCCGCTCGGCGCCACCGGCGCGATGATCCTCGGCTCCACCATCGACGAGCTGCACCGCACGGGCGGTCGCCGCGCCCTCGTCACCCTGTGCGTCGGTGGCGGCATGGGTGTCGCCACGATCATCGAGCGGGTCTAGCCCCCACCCAGCATTCGAGCACTCGAACCTCACGGACTTGGGAGAACAACAACAGATGAGCACGAATATCTTCGGGTGGGACCAGGACGCGGACGGCATCGTCACCCTCACCATCGACGACCCCGAGCACGGGGCAAACACCATGAACGACGCATTCCGCACGTCCTTCGACGAGACGCTCGACCGCCTCGAAAAAGAGGTCGACTCGATCTCCGGGGTGGTACTGACCTCCGGGAAGAAGTCCTTCTTCGGCGGCGGCAACCTCCACAACATCATGGCGCTCGGCCCCGATTCGGCCGAGGCGATCATGGAACAGACCAAGTATATGAAGAACCAGCTCCGCCGCCTCGAGACGTTCGGCAAGCCGGTCGTCGCGGCGCTCAACGGAGCGGCGATGGGCGGCGGCTTCGAGCTCGCCCTCGCGTGCCACCGCCGCATCCTCGCGGACGTGCCCGGCGCGAAGGTCGGGCTCCCGGAGGTCACCCTCGGCCTGCTGCCCGCCGGTGGCGGGATCGTGCGGCTCGTCCGCATGTACGGCATCCAGACGGCGATCGCCGAGTTCCTCACCTCCGGCCGCTCGTTCGCGCCGGCAAAAGCTCTCGAGAAGGGGCTCGTCGACGAGGTAGTCGACTCGGTCGATGCGCTCGTGCCCGCGGCGAAGGCGTGGCTCGCCACCGAGCCCTCCGCAGAGAAGCCATGGGACCAGAAGGGCTTCCGGATCCCCGGCGGCACCGTCGACGACCGGGCCGTGAGCTCGATCCTCCCCTCGGTGCCGGCGAACCTCCGCAAGAAGCTCGGCGGGCAGCCGAATCCTGCGCCGCTCGCGATCATGGCCGCCGCCGTCGAGGGTTCACAGGTCGATTTCGAGTCCGCCTCTCTCATCGAGTCGCGCTACTTTGCCTCGCTCGTCACCGGCCCCGTCTCGAAGAACATGATCCAGGCGTTCTTCTTCGACATGCAGCACCTCTCCTCCGGAGGGGCGCGGCCGAAGGCGGCGGACGGATCGGAGATCCCCAAGACCGAGTTCCGTAAGGTCGGCGTGCTCGGCGCAGGCATGATGGGCGCCGGAATCGCGTACGTGTGCGCGAAGGCGGGCATCGACGTCATCCTCAAGGACGTGTCGCAGGAGGGCGCCGAGAAGGGCAAGGCGTACTCGGAGAAGATCGAGGCGAAGGCGCAGGAGCGCGGACGCACGACCGCGGAGAAGTCTGCGGCGCTGCTCGCGCGGATCACGCCGACGGCCGAGGCCGCCGACCTCGCCGGCTGCGACGTGGTGATCGAGGCGGTCTTCGAATCGCCGGAACTCAAGAAGAAGGTCTTCGCCGAGGTCGAGCACGTCGTCGACGCCGATGCGCTGCTCGGCTCGAACACCTCGACCCTCCCGATCACCGACCTCGCCACCGGGGTGGAGAAGCCCGAGAACTTCATCGGTGTGCACTTCTTCTCGCCGGTGGACAAGATGGCGCTCGTCGAGATCATCAAGGGGGAGAAGACCACCCCGGAGACCCTGGCGAAGGCCATCGACCTCACGCTCAAGATCCGCAAGACGCCGATCGTGGTCAACGATTCGCGCGGCTTCTACACCTCGCGCGTGATCGGCACTTTCGTCAACGAGGCGATCGGTATGCTCGACGAGGGCATCGATCCGGCGACGATCGAGCAGGCAGGTCGCCGTGCCGGCTACCCGGCCGCGCCGCTGCAGCTCTCCGACGAGCTCAACCTCAACCTCATGGTCAAGATCCGGCAGGCGACGCGCGCGGCCGCGGAGGCCGAGGGCAAGGAATACGAGCCCACCGCCTCCGACCGCGTCGTGCTTCGGATGGTCGAAGAACTCGAGCGCACGGGTCGCGCCGGCGGTGCCGGCTTCTACGACTACGCCGACGGCAAGCGCACCAAACTGTGGGGCGGTCTGCGCGAGGCGTTCTCCACGAAGGGCGAGGATTCCCCGCCCATGCAGGACCTCGTCGACCGCATGCTTTTCGCCGAGGTGCTCGAGACGCAGAAGTGCGTCGACGAGGGGGTCATCGTCGACGACGCCGACGCGAACATCGGCTCGATCATCGGCATCGGATACCCCTCGTGGACCGGCGGAACGCGGCAGTACGTAAAGAACTACGCGGGCGTCGGCGGGCGCGGCCCCGCGGGCTTCGTCGCGCGCGCGAAAGAACTCGCGGAGCGCTACGGCGACCGCTTCGCCCCGACCGCTTCGCTCGAAGCGTGGGCCGCGAAGGAGGGCGAGGCCGACGGCACCACCACGGCCGCCGAGCTCGAGGCGTCCGCCTAGGTTCGCCTCCTCGCGGCGAAGGGGCCCGGTCGTCGATTCTTCGACGGCCGGGCCTTTTCGAGTGCGGGCCCGGCCCAATTTCGGGGCGCCCCGTGTGTGCCTCGTCATGGTCGATGGTCAGTCTTTTGTCAGCTCAAGTCCAAGGTTTCTGCGAAAGCGCAGGAAAGGATGCCGATCTGGACATATGATTACCGCGATCGAGTTGACGGCGCTGCCATTGGCGCGCGAAGACGAACAAGGACCTGATACATGACATCTGGACGTACCGTGACGAAATCGCGCGCTCGCAGGCTCGGGATCGCAGGGATGACGGCGATGGTCGCCATTGCCGGGGCGAGCTCCCTCGCGCCCGCCGCGTGGGGCCAGGACGCGCCGAGCGGGAGTTCGGCGAACCACACGGGCTCGGTCCAGGGGCTCGACGCCGCGCTCACGACCCAGGGGGCGAACACGGACCCCGCGTTCTTCACGCCCGACGAGGGCACGGATCTCGGCGCCAAGAAGCCCGGCGACGTGCTCAAGACCCGTGAGATCAAGCTCCACATCGCGAGCCTCCCCACCCCGGTCGACGTGACCCAGATCCTCTACCGGACCACCGACACACAGGGGCGCCCCGCCCACAACGTGACTTCGGTGGTCCACCCCACGGCGCCGTCCAACGGGAACGTCATCTCCTACCAGTCGTTCTACGACTCCCTCAATCCCGAGGACGGGCCGTCTCGCGGCGTCGCGGGGGACACGAGCCTCGGCCTCGGCATCGCAAATCTCGAGAGCGGGCTGATCCTCCCGATGCTCTCGAGCGGTGCCACCGTCGTCATGGCCGACACCGAGGGGGCCGAGGCGAACTTCGCCGCCGGGCCGGAGTACGGAATGGCCACGCTCGACTCGCTGCGCGCGGCGAAGACGGTGGGAGCAGGCGGTTACCGCCAGGATTCGAAGGTCGCAATGGTCGGCTACTCCGGTGGCGCGATCGCGACGAACTGGGCCGCGATCCTCCAGAACGAGTACGCCCCCGAGCTGCAGGATTCGATCATCGGTGCGGCGCAGGGCGGCGTCCTCGTCAACCCGCTCAACAACCTCACCTACGCGATGGAGGGGCCCGCCTGGTCCGGTGTGGTCTCGATGGCGATGATCGGCCTGGCCAAGGCCTACGGGGTCGACATCGACTCGTACCTCTCGGATACGGGACGCTACTACTCGCGCACGATGAACGACGCCTCGATCATCGAGGGTTTCGGCCGTACGGCCGGGATTTCGTGGAAGGATCTCGCGCTTCCCGAGTACGAGACGCCGCTCGATGTCCCGCCGATCCGCGACATCGTCGAGAAGATCAACATGGGCACCGCCGCCATCCCGGATATGCCCATGCTCCTCGTGCAAGGCGGTGGCGGATACCTCGAGGGCACGCCCCCCGGCGGGGAGAACACGGGCGCCGGAGACGGCATCATGGTGATGGGCGACGTCCGCGCACTGGCGGGTCGCTACTGCGAGGCTGGCAACCCGATCGTCTACCGCGAGTACCCGGGACTGAGCCACGTGATGGCCTCTGTGCCCTACGCCGCCGAAGCCGTCGGCTGGGTCGGCGACCGCTTCGCGGGCAAGCCCGCCCCGAGCAACTGCGGCACGTTCGGCCCCGGCAACGACCTCACCAAGGGCGGAAAGGGCGGGGCCTTCCCGATCCCGATCTCTCAGTCGTAGTTAGGGCCTGATGGCGCACGCCGGAAACGACCCAGACTGCACAGAGGGCGGCGCACCGCGGATATTCCGCAGTGCGCCGCCCTCCGTGTATCCCCGGCGACGGACCTCGGCCCGCCGCCCGGGGTGATGCTCACGCCGGGAGGATCTCCGAGCGGATGAGGAAGCGCTTGCCCTCGGGCGACTCCACGGAGAAGCCGCTGCCGCGGCCGTCCACGACGTCGACCGTGATTGCCGTGTGCTTCCACAGCTCGAACTGCTCGCGGCTCATCCAGAAATCGAGCTGTGCGACGTCATCCGAGAGTTCGGGGAGCGTGAACGTGCCGAGCAGGATGTCCGAATCGCCCGTGCGGAACTCGCCTTCGGGGTAGCACATGGGCGAGGAGCCGTCGCAGCAGCCGCCGGACTGGTGGAACATGAGCCGGCCGTGCAGCTCCGTGAGCTTGCTCAGGAGCCCGGCCGCCGCCGGGGTGAGCGAGACCCGGCTGCGGCTCTCGCCCTCGATCGCGGGGCGGGAGGGGAGTGCTTCTGTGGACATGATGCTCCTCTTCGGATGTAGAGCTCGGCCGGTCGGCCTAGAAGAAACCCATCGCGTTCTGGTCGTAGGAGACCAGGAGGTTCTTCGTCTGCTGGTAGTGGTCGAGCATCATCAGGTGGTTCTCGCGGCCGATGCCGGAGCTCTTGTAGCCGCCGAACGCCGAGTGTGCCGGGTAATTGTGGTAGTTGTTCACCCACACGCGGCCGGACTGGATCTCGCGTCCTGCCCGGTAGGCAATGTTTCCGTCGCGCGACCATACGCCGGCGCCGAGGCCGTAGAGGGTGTCGTTCGCGGTCTTCATCGCGTCCGCGTAGTCGCCGAAGCGCGCCACCGAGACCACGGGCCCGAAGATCTCCTCCTGGAAGATGCGCATCGAGTTGTCGCCCTCAAAGATCGTCGGCTGGACGTAGTAGCCGCCGGAGAGGTCACCGCCGAGATCGGCGCGGCCGCCGCCGAGGCGGACCTTCGCGCCCTCCTGCTTGCCGATGTCGATGTACGAGAGGATCTTCTCGAGCTGGTCGTTCGAGGCCTGCGCGCCCATC
>NZ_DAINST010000106.1:0-7961 GCF_036741115.1 Dietzia sp. | reverse complement strand
GCGCGTGGTACATCGCGACGCGCCCCTGCATCGCGGCGACGGACGCAAGCGGGAAAAGGTCCGTGCAGTCGCCCGCCGCGTAGATGTTCGGCACGGCGGTGCGCGAGACGCGATCGACCGGGATGTGCCCGCTCTTGAGCGGCTTGATGCCCACCGTCTCGAGCCCGAGGTCCTGGGTATTGGGGATCGAACCGACGCACATGAGCGCGTGCGAGCCCGTTACCGTCCTGCCGTCGGACAGTCGCACGATGATCCCGTCCTCGTGGTGCTCGACCACATCGGCGCGCGCGTGCTTGACCAGCGAGACGCCGCGCTCGGACAGTGCCTCTTCGAGCACGAGCGCGGCGTCGGCGTCCTCGTGCGGCAGCACGCGGTCGCGGCTCGAGACCATGGTCACCTTGACGCCGACCTCCGTGAACGCCGAGACGAACTCGGCGCCGGTGACACCCGAACCTACGACGACGAGGTGCTCGGGAAGCTCCTCGAGGTCGTACACCTGACGCCAGGTGAGGATGCGCTCGCCGTCCGGGCGCGCGTCGGGGAGCACGCGCGGGCTGGAACCGGTGGCGATGAGGACGATGTCCGCCTCGATCGTGAGGAGGCGGCCTCCGTCCATCGTGACCTCGATGGTGTGCTGGGCGAGACCGGGCTGCGGGTCGACGATCTTGCCCTTGCCCTGCAGCAAGCGGACGCCCTCGCGCTGGAGCTGCGAGCGGATGTCCGCGGACTGTGCCTGCGCCAGCGAGCGCACCCGCGAGTTGACCTGGTCGAGGCGGTAGGAGCGCGGGTCGAAGTGCATCTCGACGCCCATCTCCTGCGCCCGGCGCATGTCCGTGCGAACGCCGGTGGTGGCGATAAAGGTCTTCGAGGGGACGCAGTCGTAGAGGACGCAGGCACCGCCGATGCCGTCCGAATCCACCACGGTGACGTCGGCGCCGTACTGCGCGCCGACGAGGGCCGCCTCGTATCCGGCGGGCCCGCCACCGAGGACGACGATTCGAGTGGACACGGCGGGTACCTCCATCGGGTAGCGGATTCGGGACTCGTTCCCGCGCCGGCGACCGGTGGGTCGCGGCGGGAACAGCGTGGCGGGCCGAGGGAGCCAAGGGCGCACGGCACGGCGGGATCGACCGCCGGCGAACGCCCATGGAACCCGGTGCACCCGAGCAACCCGGCAACACGGGCGCGGACCGGCACGGGCCGACCGCTCCGCGTGTCCGGGCACGCACGGTTTCGGCCACCAATTTAGACGAGTTACCCGCGATGGTGTCGGCCGAGGGGCGTCGGCCGGGAAGCGCCCTCGGGCGCGAGCAGTAGTCTGGGCATCGTGCCGATGTATGCCGCGTACGGAATGACCATGGACCCCGACCACATGTCGGTCCGCGCACCGCGCTCCCCGATCGCCGGGACCGGCTGGCTGCGCGGCTGGCGGCTGACCTTCGCCGGCGGCAGTGCGAGCGGCCCCGGCCCCGTCTCGGACGTGGGAGCGCTCGCCACCGTCGTCGAGGATCCGCGTTCGAGCGTCTTCGTCGTGCTCTACGACATGACCGACGACGACGTGGCGATGCTCGACCGCTGGGAGGGCACCGATCGGATCGCGGCGCGACGGCTGCGCGCCCGGGTACGGCGGCTGCCGAATCTCCCCGCAGGACCGCCGGTGGACGCGCAGTTCTCGGAGTTCACCGTGTCGTCCGACGTCACGGGCGGGGTATCCGGGGCGGACATCGGCGGCGCCACGCTCGAGCCCGACGGCGAGGACGTGCTCGCAGCATTCCACGTGCTCGACGCGTTCGAAGGCGGCATGCCGCGGGCGGTGTACCTGGGTCAGCTCGCGGACGCCGCCGAGGCGGCCGGAGCGCCCGCCGAGTACGTGCGTGCGCTGCGGACGCAGCCCTGCGCGCCGGGCGGCGCGCAGGGCTGAGGGAGCAGATCGCGGAACCGGGCGACGGCCCCTGGAAATCGGGCCCCTAGCGGGGTCCGAACAGACGGTCGCCGGCGTCGCCGAGCCCGGGGACGATAAACGCGTTCTCGTCGAGGCACTCGTCGACGGAGGACGTGACCAGCGAGATCGGCAGGCCCGACTCGTCGAGGGCGGCGATGCCCTCGGGCGCGCAGAGCACGCAGATCGCGGTGATGTGCCGCGCTCCCCTGTCGACGAGCTCCTGGCACGTGGCGATCAACGAGCCGCCCGTGGCGAGCATCGGATCGAGGACGAACACCTGCCGCTCGGAGAGATCTTCCGGCAGCGAGGCGAGGTACGCCTCGGGGACGTGCGACTCCTCGTTACGCGCCATCCCGACGAAGCCGATCGAGGCCTCGGGGACGAGCCGCAGCGCCGCGTCGAGAATGCCGAGGCCGGCGCGCAGCACGGGAACGAAAATGATGTTCCGGTGCACGTAGGTGCCCGTCGTTTCCGCGACGGGCGTGGTCACGCCGACTTCGTCGAAATCGAGATCCGACAGCGCCTCATAGGCGAGCATCTGGCCGAGCTGCTCCATGGCGCTACGGAAACGCGCCGTGTCGGAGTCGGCATCGCGGACGATGCGGAGGCGGTCGGCGACGAGCGGGTGGTCGATGACTTTGGGGTCCACGCCAGCAAGTGTGGCACGAGTGTGATTGCGAGTGCGGACGGCCTCGGGAATGGCCGCCCGTATGCCCTCGTGAAGTAGTTCGAAGGAATCTCTGCCGCGAGGGGAACCGGAAGGGCGACGGCGTGCGTCGTGATGAGTGGCGGCCCGAGACCGTGGGCCCCGGCTGCCGGCCTCCAGCCGGCGGTACAAGTTCGAGCCATACCGAGGAGCCCGCGTGCCCGATCCCAACACGAACCCCGCGAGCCCGCCGCCGGCGTCCGGTGGCGGGGCACCCATCACCTCCATGGACCCGCAGGCGCTCGCCTCGGTCGGCTCGGACCTGCAGCGAGCGGCGGCGGCAGTCCAGGAGGGGCTGTCCGCCTACGAGTCGATCCCCATCGAGGAGCTTTCCGTGGCGCTCGGTCCCGTCGGTGGCGAGTTCCTCGCGGCCTTCGATGCCGCGACCACCCGCCACCGCGATCTCCTTGCGCACAGCGCGCGCTGCGTCGATGCCGCCGGACGGCTGTGCAGTACGTGCGCGCGCTCGTACGAATCGCTCGACGCGTGGGGCGCCGGTGCGCTCACCGCGGCGGGACCGGGCGCGGGCCAGGCATTCGTATGACGGCACCGCTCCCCCTCCCCGGCCTCGCCGCGATAGCCTCGCCCGTCGGCCAGGCGCAGGCGCTGCTCGGCGCGGTGGGCGCCGTCGCCCCGGCCGAGAGCGAGGTGCCCCCGGGCCTCGGGCGGCAGCTCGGCGCCGCGATGGAGGTCCTCCCCGCCGCGATCTCGTTCGCCGAGACCGCCTGGGAGGGCGCTTCGGCCCTCGGTGCGCAGGAGTCGCTGGCCACGGCCGCGAGCACGCTCGTCGATCTCGGCACCTCCGGCGTGGAGATCGCCGGGCTCACGCACCAGGCGGCCGTCATCGTCATCGCAGGAGCGGCCGAGGTCGCCTCTATCGCCGCCGGTTTCGCCACGAAGGCGGCGGCGTTGTTGCCCGCCGCGCTCTCTCCGCCCGGACAGATAGCGATCGTCGGGCTCGCCACGGAGGCGCTGTCCGCCGCGCTCGCGGTGGTCGAGCGGGTCAAGGCCGAGCTCGCGGGACCCACCGCTCGAATGTGGGCGATCGCCGCGGAGCTCGGCACTGCGCCGCGGGCCCGGGTCCCGGGTACCGAATCCCCGCTCGGCGACAGGCAGGTCGCGTATGAGCTCGCCGGTTACGCCTCGGGCGGGAACGCCGGCGGCGAGGGCGCGGTCTCCGGGGAGTCCGTGGCGCCCGGCGGATCTGGCGTGGCGGGTGTGGCCGGCGGCGCCGGATCACTCGCCTCGGTGGCGGGCGCCGGCGGCGATATGGGCTCGGGTTCGGATTCGAGCGCGGCCTCGCATTCGGGTTCGGCGGCGGGGGCGGGCTCGCTCGATCCCGCCGGCGGGACGGCCGTGACGTTGCCCTCCGGCTCCGTGGTCACGGCCCCGAATCCGGAGGCGGCCGCCGCCGTCACCAATGCGCTCGGTCAACAAGGTGTCCCGTATTCGTGGGGCGGCACCACGCCCGGCGTGGGCTTCGACTGCAGCGGACTCGTCCAGTGGGCGTACGGGGAGGCGGGGGTCGAAATCCCGCGGGTAGCCATCGACCAGCAGGTCGGGCCGAGCGTCCCGCAGGACGAACTCCTGCCGGGAGATCTGGTGGTATGGGACGGTCACGTCGCGATGTTCATCGGCGACGGTCAGATGGTCGAGGCCGGGGATCCCGTCCAGGTCTCGGGCCTGCGCACGGACAACATCGGGATGCAGTTCCTCGGCTTCTACAGGCCATCGGAGGCGAACTGATGCGCGCGATGGGATTGGACCTGCGCGCCGGTGCGGCGGCGCGGGATGGGATATATGCCGGCGTCACCGAGCCTGCCGAGCCACCGGTGCTCGCCGAGGATTCGGCAATCCCCGAGTACCCGGGCCCTCTAGAGTTCGTGTGCCCGCGCACGGGGATCGTCGTGCGGATCTCTGCCGATTCCCTCCCGCTCGGCATGCGTATCCCGCCGGAGATCTTCCAGCTGCCGCTTGTTCATATCGAGACCGCCCTGGTCACCGCGCTCTCCGGAGCGGCCACGGCACTTCACGCCGAGCTCGCGGGGCCGGATCCCGACCAGGGCGCGGAGGACGAGTTCCCCTCAGGCGAATACGCGGATGGCGAAGGCCGCGACCGGTTCGAGGAATTCGAGTGGTTGGAAGAGTTCGATCGGTTCGATGAGCTCCCGGAGCCGGCGGGACCAGGACGGCCCGGGGCGGGCGGGAACCTCGTGGGTCCCGGAGATCCCATGGGCACTGCGGAGTTCGCGCCCTGCCTCGACAGGCTCCACTCTGTCGCCGACCACCTCGCCTCGGCGCATCATGCCCTCGTCTCCGGCAGCTTCGAGGCGGAGGCACCGGGTGGGACGGTGCGGGTCACGGCGAATACGGCGTCCGCCGTCACGGGCGTGGCCCTGCGCACGGATTTCGCTGCGGAGCGAATGGACGTCGCCGCCGCGGAAATCGCCGCCACTGCGGCCGCCGCCGTTGGGGCGGCCAACGAAGAGCGGGCGCGGATCATCGGGAGGGCGCTCGGGGACGCGCTACTCGGCTCGCTCGGGACACCGCCTCAAGCATCGCGCCAAGCACCGTCCCCGGGAAATCGAAGCAGATCCACAGGGGCACCAGCCGTACCAGACAGTTAAGCTGTTCGGCATGGCCAAGGACATCGTTCCCGTTTTTCTCGGTCTCCCCACCGGAGACGTCACCACCCTTTGGGCACCCGAATGGCGCGAGGACGGTGAGACCTGGGAGGCCTTCCTCGGCGACGGGGACGACCTCTACGGTTTCGCCGAGACCGCGGAGCTCATCGCCTTCGTCCGCTCGGGGAAGCAGCACGACCTCGACGACCATCCCTCGTGGGCCGAGCAGGAGTCCGCAGGAGTTCCCGAGTTCGAGGCGGACGAGGACCACAGCTTCGACCTCGTCGGTGTTCCCGAGCTGCTGAGCAAGAAGCCCACCGAGTCGAGCGTCGACGAGATCGACGAGGCATTCACCATCGCCCGCTCGATCGGCGAGGTGTGCGAGCTAAGCGATGTCATCAAGTTCTTCGACGGCAACCCGATTCTGGCCAAGGTCACCGGCGGGTACGACAACTTCGCCGACCGAGAGGGCATCAAGGACTGGAAGCAGATCCGCAAGATCGTCTCCAAGGGCTGGGACGACGTGCTCGACGCCATCGACGGCATCCTCGCCTCACCCAAGGTCGACGAGGCGGCGAAGAAGAAGGCTGCGAGCGAGCTCGAGTCCGCCCACGAGGCCGCCGCAGCCGAGAAGAAGGCGCGCGAAGAGCGCGCTGCCTCCCTCGTCGACTCCGAGTACTCGAAGGGCTCGATCTGGGTCTCCGCCGGCATCGATCCCGTGCGCATCGTGCTGCCCGACGGCGACGCGCTCACCCTCCGCTGCTACCTCGGCGAGAAGCCCGTATTCCTCGGCGACCGCGATTCGGTGTTCACATTCCCCAACGCGCGCTTGCTCTCGCGCTTCCTCGCGGACAACGACGACGACACGCTCTCGCGCGTCGAGACGTACGATTCGATCAAGGCCGCTGCGGTCGATGGTTCGCTCGACGTCGAGGTCACCGATGCGAATACGTACGTGCTCTCGGGGCTGGCCGACGACATCCTCATCGGTCCCGCCGAGGTCGACCGCGACCAGCTCGATCTCGCCGTCGAGCTGGTACTCGACCTCGCCGCCTACCTCGACGACACCGAGCTCGCAGGGCCCATCAAGAAGGGCGGCCCGCTGCGCCGTTACGTCAACTACACGTTGTCCCCCGAGGACACGACGCTGCTCGAGCCCGAGGGCCCCTTCGACGAGGAGTTCGCCGACTGGCGCGACCTCGTCAAGAATGTTGATGATGTCCTCACATCTCCCGAGGAAGAGTGACGGATCCCACAAGCGGGCACCCCTCGAAAAGGACGGCCCCCGGCACTGCATCAAACATGCAGTTCCGGGGGTTTCGTATTGGAGATTCTCACGTTTCCCCTTAGGCCAACCTAATCGTTTTTAGGTGCCCATAATCAAGCCGAAAATGGGTCCCCAACTGTGAGTTCTCGCCCCCGGGGGGCTATTGTTTCGGTAAACCTACATCGATGCCACTTTGTGTGCGCGGACGCCGGAATCCGGTCCCTATGAAAGTTCTTAGAACTCATCCGAGACCGCCCGACTCCGCGGGAAATGACGGAGGCGCCACAATCCCATGAGTGCTACCCAGGTCCGAGCCGATGCGCCGGAGGCGCGGGGCAGGAAGCTTTCGATTTACAAGGGCGATCCCGGGATGTGGTCCTGGGTCCTCCACCGCATCTCCGGTGTGGCGCTCTTCTTCTACCTGTTCGTCCACGTGCTCGACACCTCGATCGTGTCGTACAGCCCCGAGACGTACAACGAGATCATCGACACGTACAAGACGCCGATCGTCGGCCTCCTCGAGATCGGCCTCGTCGCGCTCGTCCTTTTCCACGCCTTCAACGGCCTGCGGATCATCGCGATCGACTTCTGGTCGAAGGGCGTCAAGTACCAGCGTCAGATGCTGTGGGTCGTCGTCGGCCTGTGGGTCGTCGTCTTCGCCGGCTTCGCGTCCCGTCAGCTCGTCATCCTCTTCTCGAACCTGTAAAGGAGAACGATCCCCATGGCAGAAGCACCAGTTCTCCAGACGTCCTACGACCGTCCGGCGTCACTCGCCCAGCCGCGCTCCCCGCGCCTGCGCTCCGGCGGCAACTTCGAGCGCACCGCGTGGCTCTTCATGCGCCTCTCCGGCGCGGCGCTCGTCGTGCTCGTCATTGGCCACCTCACGATCGGCCTCCTCGTCAGCGATGGCGTCCACCGCATCGACTTCAACTACGTCTTCGAGCGCTGGCAGACGCCGTTCTGGGGGACGTGGGACATCCTCATGCTCTGGCTCGCGCAGCTGCACGGCGCGAACGGCGTCCGCGTTGTCATCGCCGACTACGCCCGCAAGGACTCGACCCGGTTCTGGCTCAACATGCTGCTCCTGGTCGCCACGGTCCTCATCCTCGCCCTCGGCACTTACGCGCTGATCGGGATGGCTTACCACGTCTAGTCCCGGCCACGCGGGCCGCGCTGGAACGCGCGGGGCCCGCTCCCGGAGACCCGAAGACATAGACGACATCGTCACGAAAGTTTCGAAAGCGAGAAGACCAAAGGCCATGACAGAACGTCCGGTACACCAGCATCAGTACGACGTCGTGATCGTCGGCGCCGGCGGCGCGGGCATGCGCGCGGCCATCGAGGCCGCCCCCCGCGTGCGCACCGCCGTGCTCACCAAGCTCTACCCGACCCGCTCCCACACCGGCGCGGCGCAGGGCGGCA
>NZ_DAINST010000105.1:0-7992 GCF_036741115.1 Dietzia sp. | reverse complement strand
CGTACGCATCGACGGCGCCGGCCGGTACGGCGTCCCCGTACAGCGAGCGCAGTAGTGCGGCGCCGTCGGCGAGGAGGGCGTCCCGCGAGCCCTCGGGATCTTCCCGGATGCCCGTGATGTACGCGCCCTTCTTCTGCTGGGCCTCGTCCGTGGCCGTGGTCTCGAGGATCCCGATGGGGTTCGGCGTCGACATCACCGTGAGGCTGTGCAGCCGCTCCGGGTGCCACGCCGCATACATCCACGCCATGACCCCGCCCCAGTCGTGCCCGATGAGGTGGAAACGCTCGATCCCGAGTTCTGTGGCGATGGCGTCAAGGTCCTCCGTGAGCTCGGCGACCGTGTAGTTCTCCACGCCGTCCGGTCGCGCCCCGGGGCTGTACGCGCGCTGATCGTAGGCGACCACCGCGATGCCGCGGGCGAGGAGCTCGCGCGCGATGCCCTCCCAGCTCGAGGCGAATTGGGGCCAGCCGTGGACGAGAATCGCCATCTGGGGGTCTCGGCCTTCGCCGTCATTCCCGGAAGAGCCGGGTGTGGCGCGGAAGCCGGAGAAGGTGAGGCCGCGCGCCGTCACCGTGAGTGGTTCCCCGCCCAGGCGGGTGGCGACCGAGGCGTTGTCGTGGGAGGGCGCGCCCGAGGGGTGGGTGTCGGAGGTGGAGCCGTCATTGCACGTCATGCCCGCACGATAACCCCCTTCGTCCATGACGGCGGACCGCGCTATTCGCCGAGGCCCAGCCCGTTACTCCTGGAGCCCTTCGGCCTCAAGGTGGCGGAAGCCGCGGGTAAACGGCGACGAGATCCGCTCGGCACCCGCAGTGTCCACGACGATCGACGGGAACGCCGCGTAGATCTCCTCGATGGCGACCCTCGCCTGGAGCTTCGCGAAATGCGAGCCGATGCAGAAGTGCGGACCCTGCGAGAACGCCAGGTGGCTCGTGAACTCTCTACGGATGTCGAGGTCGGCGGCAGTCGGGCCGAACTCCCGTTCGTCGCGGTTGCCCGAACCGTAATACATCATCACCTTCGCCCCCTCCGGGATCGTGACGCCGGAGATGCTGTGCTCCCGAGTGGTCGTCCGGGCGAGCGCTTGAACGGAGGATTCGCGGCGGAGGCATTCCGTGAGCGCGCCGGGGACGAGCGACGGGTTGGCGAGGACGTCCGCGCGCTGGCTCGGGTGCTCCGTGAGCTGGCTCAGCGTGTGCGAGACGAGATTGCCTGTGGTGTCGTTGCCGCCGGCGACGATGACGAAGCAGAAGCCGAGGACGTCCCAGTCGGTGAGCATCTCGCCCTCGTATTCCGCGCGGAGGAGGGCCGAGATCAGGTCGTCGGGGACATCTCGCCCCGCATCGATTTCTGCGCGGCGGGCTGCGACGCTCTGGCCGAAATAGTCGAACATCTCGGATACCGCGACGACAGCCTTCTTGCCGAGCCCGCCGAACGCGAATCCGTTGTCCTGGATCGTGGTGAGCGCGTCGACCCACGGATCTAGGAGCTTCCTGTCCGCCTCTGGCAGCCCGAGGAGGAAACCGAGGACGAAGGTGGGAATGGTGGTCGAGTAGCCGGTGTGGATGTCGATGCGCTCGCCGTCCGCGGCGCGGGTCTGGAGCTCCGCGATGCGTTCGCGGGCGAAGGTGCGCAGCGCCTCCTCCGTTCCCGCGACCCGCTTGCGGGAGAACGCCGTGGCGACGAGCCTGCGCTTGAGCGAGTGTTCGGGCGGATCCATCATCACCAAGGTGGGGGCGAGCCCGAGCGCGGCGATCTCGTCCTCGTAGAACGTGAGCCCGTGTGCGGAGGAGAACAGACTCGGCTCGCGAACCGCCGCGGCGATATCCGCGTACCGCGAGAGTGCCCAGAACTCCGGCACGCCCTGATCCGGTCGAGCCGGGTGGTGGAGGACCGGTTCGTGGTCCCGCATCTCGGCGTACGTGGGGTAGGGGTCGAGGAGGACTTCTGGATCGAGCGGATCAAAGACCACCGATTGTTGAGTCATGCCCTCTATTTGACACCTCTTGTTAATCGGTGTCCCGGAAATCGCGTCTCGGGCTCAGGCCTCCTCGTGGGCCATGTCCTGCCAGCGCTGGTAGCGACGCTGCAGCTTGAGCCAGAGGTCCTCGCTCGAGCCGAAGGTCTCGGCGATGCGGTGCCCGGTGTCGTTGTCGTAGGGGCTGTGGTCGTTGAGGAACTCCCGGGCCCGGTCTGGGGCGACGCCGATCTTCCCAGCGAATTCCTCCACCGTCCATTCCCTGGCATCCAGCTCGGTGCGCAGGAGCACTCCGGGGGACAGTGCTGGGGAGGAATACATGGTGGGGCCTTTCGCTGTCAAGGGTCGTCTTACGTAGGTGGGCCGCGGGTGTGCGTTCCCTTTGCGTGCCGTGCACTTGGAGTGTCGAAGTGATCCGATCGTTCCCGGCGGATTCTCGATAGCCCTGATCACCTCTAATGACGCCGAACGGGTCTAGCGTTACGCCGCAGCTCAGCGACGCATGGTGAAGAGCACCACAATCGAGAGCACGAGGATCACCGGGGTGGCGAGGAGAAGGGCGCCGGTGACGTTCGTGCCCAGGCTCGCGGCGGCCACCCCGCTGGCCAGGAACAGCAACCCGAGGAGGAAATACATGACCGATCCGCGTCGGCCCTTCTCGGCCGGGACGTCCGGGACGGCCACCGCAGGGGCGACCGGGGCAAACGAGCCGACCTGTCCTCCTACGGAGGGGAGCGGTCCGGAGAGGAGGTTGCCCGAGTCGGAAAAGCGTGGGGGCGCGAAGGGCTGGTAGCCGGGCGTGGCTGCATTTCCGGTGGGGGCCCAGGTGGCCGCCGCACGTCGCGGTCCGGATGTACTGGCAGTGCCGTCAAGTCCGGAGGGGCCAGCGGTTTCCGCCGCCTCGGCAGGCCCCATTCCCGGAGGGGTCGGAAGCGGCTCGTCGACCTCGACGATGTGCCTCTGCGGCGCCCCGAGCGGGTATTGGCCCAGGGCGGCATCAATCGTGGGCTCGTTTCCCGGGTAGGCCGCGCCGGCGGAATCGCTGTGGGAGGGCTGATCGTGCTCCGGGTTGCTCATGGCTACTGCACCTTTACTTCGCTGGCGAATAGGTTGACGGCGACCTCGATGGTCGGCTTGTCGTCCGAGTTGCCCGGGCCGGTGGCCGGGTAGGTCTTCGACTCGCAGGAGGACATCGCCGTCCCGTCGCAGTGGATCGCGATGTTGTGATCGGAAGACGGCGAGATGGTCACGGACGAGGCGACCGCGTTGAGCTCGGTCTTGTAGTCGGTGGCCTCGAGCTCGTCGAAGCGCACGGTGAGATCGCTCCCGGCCGCGTTGATGCCCTGGTCGATCTGAGCTGGATTGGCCGTGACGGCGGAGGATTCTCCGACGAACCCCTCCGAGGCCCCGGAAGGTAGGCGGCCATCGTTCTGCGAAAACCCGCGGATCTCGTCGACGTTGATGTTGTCGCCGAGTCCCGTGGCCACGAGCGAGGCGCCGAGAAGGAGGGCGATGGGGAGCAGCCCGAGTCCGTGTTTGCGGAACGAGCCGAGCATCATACCGGCGCCGACCACGACGAGCGCCACGGCGAGTCCGGTGAACACGGGGTGGCGGCCGACAAAGAATCCGGCAATCACTCCCGCCGCGGCCGCGATGCCCAACGTGATCCACGTGAGCGCAGCGCCCCCGCGCTTCTTCCCCTTTCCTTCTTCTGCCCTGACCGTGGGGTCGGGTGGATCCGGGAGATCCCAAGCGAACCGTGCTGCGCCGAGTGGGTCCCACGCCGGAGGGGTCACCCCGTCGTCGTAGCGCTGCTCTGGCATGGTGCCCCTGTGCGCTCCGGCTCCGTAGTCGGCGGGACGGCCGGGGCGGCCCTGGCGCTCCCACTGCTGCATTTGCTGCTTGGTCATCATGTACGCGGGCGAGGCCGGCGGCATGGAGCTGCGGGGCCCTGTGGAATATGCCCAGAGCATGTAGCTCGGCGGCTCCGGACGCGAGCGGTACAGCGCGTACAGCCCGACGAGTAGCACCGCGGAGACGACCCATGTCGCGGCGTCGATCCCGGAGCCACCGATGGAGTTCCACGGTCCGCAGAAGAGGAACAGGATCGACAACACGATGGGGAGGAACAGCGATTTGTGCTCCTCGCGCCGGTGGAACATCGTCTCGTGGACGCGCAGCTGGTTGTCCTGGTACTTGAACAGGACCGCACACGCGAGGTAGAGCGCGATACCGGCCCCGCCCATGAGCGCCGAGACGACGAAGACGACCCGGACGAGCGTCGGATCGATGTCGTAGCGGTGGCCGATCGCCGAGGCGACGCCGGCCAGCTTCTTCGAACCTGCCGGCCGCACCGGTCGCGTGGCCCAGAGGTCCTTGATCTGGTCGCTGAAGTCCCGCGCCGTGCGAGAGTCCGGCTCCTGGGGTTGTGTCGTGGTCATGGACTCAATGGTTGTCCGTCTGGGCTCTCGTGACCATTGGGGATATCCCCGAGATTTCTCGGGCCCCGGCTCCGGGGTCGCTCGGGGGCGAGTCGAATCCCAGGGTTGTCCCCGATTCGCTCGGGGGCTCGAATTTGTTTGGATGGGGACATGGATTCTGCTGCGCACGCGTCCGCCGGCGGCGGCTCCGCCTCCGATGGGCGGGCGGCCCCCACGGACACGGCGGTCTCCGGCGCCTCCGGGGTCGCCGGGGTGGCCGGTGCCTCTGGCGGGGTGGTGGCGCGCCGCGCCTTCCCCGGACCGCGGAAGATGTACCGCAATCCGCGCCGGGGGATCCTCGGCGGCGTCTCCGCCGGGGTCGCAGAGTATTTCGGCTTCGGCCCGACGACGGCCCGGATCGCTTTCGTGGTCCTCGCGATGCTCGGCTTCTTCGGCGTGATGCTCTATGCGGGGCTGTGGCTCGTGCTCCCGGCGCGCCCCAGGACGCCGGAGCTCTCGCCCGAGGAGCTCAAGAAGGAGCGGCGCACCGGGTATTGGTGGGTCTTCGGCGGGATCATCGCCGCCGTTGTCGCGGGGTCGATGGCGGTCTCCGCGCTGTTCATGGTCGCGGTTCCGCTCGTGGTGGTCGCCGCCGGCGCAGCTGTCGTGTGGCAGGCCTTCGACTCTGCGGGCGCGGCGACGGAGGACGGCGATTCGAGCTCCGGTTCGGTGCTCAGCCGCCTGCGGGGCGATAGGTTCGCGCTGTTCCGCCTCGGCGGCGGCGTGGTGCTCGTGGTCCTCGGCCTCGCGGTGATCCTCTTCCGCGAGGTCAACCTCGCGGAGATGGGCTCGGCGGTTCTCGCCGTGCTGGTGACCCTCGGTGGTATCGCGCTGCTCACCGTGCCGCTGTGGATGCGGATGATCCGCACGGTCGAATCCGAGCGCGCCGAGAAGGCGCGCGAACGCGAGCGTGCGAATATCGCCTCCCACCTGCATGACTCCGTGCTGCAGACGCTCGCCCTGATCCAGAAGCGCTCGGGCGATTCGGCAGAGGTGACGCGGCTCGCCCGCCGTCAGGAACGGGAGTTGAGACAGTGGCTCTTCGAGGCGGGGGAGAGGCGTAGGAACGACCCCACCTCGGTGGCCGCTGGTGTCGAGCGGGTGTGCGAGGAGATCGAGGATAATTACGGGCTCGCGGTGAGCCAGGTGGTCGTCGGCGGCGATATCCCGTTCGGCGAGCACGAGGAGGCCGCGCTGGCTGCGGCGCGCGAGGCGTTGGTCAACGTGGCGAAGCACGCCGAGGTCGAGCACGCGGACGTCTACTGCGAGATCCTCGACGACGGGGTCGTCGAGTTGTTCGTCCGTGACCGGGGCGTGGGCTTCGATCCCGGGGCCGTCCCCGAGGACCGCAAGGGGCTCGCCCTCTCGATCCGTGAGCGGGTCGAGAGTTACGGAGGGAGCGTGCGCGTTCGCAGTAGGATCGGGAACGGTACGGAGATTGCCATCCGTATGCCGCGCTCGGCGCCGAATGGCGCCGCCGTCTAGTCGGCCCTCGCCGTGGGCCTCCCGGGGCGCGGCCGATGCTTCGAGGAGATGCCGTTGTCCCCGCAAGCCACCGCCGGCCGGTGCACTGTCTACCTGGTCGACGACCACGCCGTCTTCCGCGCGGGAGTGACGGCTGAGCTTGCCTCCTCCGAGGCGATCGAGGTGCTCGGCGGCGCGGGCACCGTCTCCGAAGCCGTCGCGGGGATCGTCGCGGAGACACCCGATGTGGTCTTGCTCGACGTGCATATGCCTGACGGCGGAGGGCCCGCTGTTCTCCGGGGCGTCCAGGACGCGATGGGCGGCGAAGCGCCGCGTTTCCTCGCGCTCTCCGTCTCCGATGCCGCGGAGGACGTGATCTCGGTGATCCGCGGAGGCGCCCGCGGCTACGTGACCAAGACGATTTCCGGGGACGAGCTCGCCGAGGCGATCGGCCGGATCGCGGAGGGTGATGCCGTGTTCTCCCCGCGCCTCGCGGGCTTCGTGCTCGATGCCTTCGCCGGACAGCCGCCGGCCCCCGCCGAGGCCTCTGCAGCGGCCGGTGGACCCGCGGCCGGCGCGCTGGTGGCCCAGGACCCGGAGGTCGAGTCGTTGACCCCGAGAGAGAAGGAAGTCCTGCGCTTCCTCGCCCGTGGGTACACGTACAAGGAGATCGCCGAGGAGCTGTTTATCTCGGTGAAGACCGTGGAAACCCACGCCTCCAACGTGCTGCGCAAGACGCAGCAGTCCAACCGCCATGCGCTCTCGCGCTGGGCAGCGTCCCGGCGGCTGGACTGACGCACCCGGCGGGCCCTCGCCGGGGGCCGGGCCGGAGACAGCGCTGGCGAGGAGCATCGAGATGGACATCGCGGCAGCCGCTCAATCCACCGGTGCGACCCGGATGAGGTTGCCGTCTGGATCCGCGACGACGAAGGTCCTGCCGAAGACCGCGGTGTGTGGCTCGTGGATGACGGTGATTCCCTTGTCGACCCAGCGCGCGTAGAGCGCGTCGACCTCCGCCTCCCCGCCGGGGACGGTGAGCCCCATCTCGCTGCGGGCGACGGGCTCGCCCTCCGGCAGTTCGGCGCCGCTCCACACGGCGAAGGTTGCGCCCGGGGCGATCTCGAACGCGATGTAGCGCGGGCTGGTGAACACGGGCTCGACCTCGAAGAGATCGCTGTAGAAGCGGGCGGCCTCGGCGGCGTCGCGGACATAGTTGATGAAGTCGCGGACATAGTTGATGAACATGTTGGGCGCGGGCATGTGTTCCTCCTGGTGTGCTGATGCGGCTGCCGCCGATGCCGATGCCGATGGCGACGTCAATGATGTTTGCAGCCGGGTACGACATTGCGCCGCCGACGTGTGCTGCCGGATGTTCGAAGCATTGCGCGCGATCCCCTACAGGTGGGGCTGGGGTGCGCGCGACAGTAACGCCGTTACCAGGAGCTTTAAAGAGCCCTGAGCTGCTCTATTGAAAATCGTCGGACCCCTGGTGTTCACTACTTCCCGAAGCGAAAAGATTTTCGAATGTGCGACATGTGTTCGTATGCGGAATCCGGGGAAGGGGGTGGCGGTCGTGCATCTGGCGCAGGCGGAGAGGCGGACGGAAACGCCGGCGGAGGCAGGCGTGGCGGCGGACGTCGAGAAGGTGGACGCGGCCTCTGGGGATCGGCGCGCGGAGACCGTCGCGGCGCTCAGGCGCAAGATCGCTGCGGTCCCCGGGACGGGTGGCGTGCGCGCGAACCGGGTCGGGGTGGAGCGGGGCGCCGGCTCGGGCGCGGATGCGGCCTCGGGCACGGGCGCGGACGTGGACGTCGACGCGGGTGCCGCCGCAAGCGCGTCCGGCGTGGGCATTCTCCGGGAGGCGTCGCGCGAGGGGGATCCCGCGGGGGCCGGGAGGTCCGGTGCGTCCGGGGAGGATCGCGTGCGGTTCGCGAGTATCGGCGCCATCCCCCTCCCGCGGGATCTCCGCACGCTGGTGCCCTCGGGTGTGGTCGAGCCCGGCGCCGTTGTCGCCCTCGGGGGAGGCCACGGCGCGGGGGTGGCGCTCGTCGCCGCGGCCCCGACCGCAGG
>NZ_DAINST010000104.1:0-8118 GCF_036741115.1 Dietzia sp. | reverse complement strand
CACCGCCATCGGCATCGGCGGCGACCCGGTCATCGGCACCACCCACATCGACGCCATCAAGGCGTTCGAGGAGGACCCGGAGACCAAGGCGATCGTCATGATCGGCGAGATCGGCGGCGACGCCGAGGAGCGCGCGGCCGAGTACATCAAGGCCAACGTCTCGAAGCCGGTCTTCGGCTACGTCGCGGGCTTCACCGCCCCCGAGGGCAAGACCATGGGCCACGCCGGTGCCATCGTCTCCGGCTCCTCGGGCACGGCCGCCGCGAAGAAGGAGGCCCTCGAGGCCGCCGGCGTCAAGGTCGGCAAGACGCCGTCCGAGACGGCGAACCTCGCGCGCGAGGTCCTCGAGAAGCTCTGATCGATCGCTGCATCCTCGCGGCCCGCGAGGTGAGGCAATAAAGGAAAAGGGGCGGACCACTTTGGCCCGTCCCTTTCCGCATTTTCTCCTGCCGGTTTCGCGCCCTTCCTGCAACTATTACGGTGGGCTATTACGGTGGAAACGAATTAGTTGCGAAGGGTTAGCGAAGGAGACTCATGACGGATAATCACGGACAGCCCTCCCATCGCCGCTCCTCTGCGGACGAACCGGGGTTCCCGCAGTGGAACCAGACGCCCGATAACGCTCGCGGGGCACACGCGGCTTCGGAGCCGGCCGGCACGCCCGACGGCACCGGTGATGCGTTCGGCTCGGGATACGGTTCGGGCTCGACCTATGGATCCGGGTACGGCTCCGGTCCCGCCTCTGGCTACGGGTCCTCCGTGACGCCGCCGAGCGAGGCCCCGACCTCGACGTGGAACACGGGAGCTGCGGGGAGCTCGGCCTCGTCCGGTTCCGGCTACGGCAGCTCGCCATATGGTTCGCCCGGCTCGCACCGCGCCTCTTCTTCCGATGACGGCGGACGTCACTCCCAGCCCGGCGGCTTCGAGTCGGCGTCCTCGGTGAGCGGGTCCTCGGCGAACGAGTCTTCGGCGAGTGAGTCGAGCCCGTCGCAGCCCTCCGGCCCTGTGCCGGTACGCCCGGTGAGCTCGCCGTCGGCCTCTTCGGAATCCGCTTCGGCCGCGCCTTCCTCTTCGGCGTCCTCCCACGGTTTCGCGTCCGCCGGAGCAGCCGCCGCGAGCGGCTCCTCCACCTCGGACCCCCACGACACCTCTGTAACCGGATCTGCGGGCACCTCCGATTCCCATTCGGGTTCGCCCTTCGGCTCGAACTCCGATTCCGCGGGCACCGCCACGTCGACCTTCGCGGGCACGTCGGCCACGGACGCGGCGACGGGAACCTCGGCCACGGACGCCGCGACGGGCACCGGATTCTCCGGGAACACGGCGGATTCCGGCAGCTACGCCGCGGGCCTCGAGGGCGGCCACGCCGGGAGCCACTCCGCAAGCGGCTCCCTGGGCGATCAGCGCGGCGCCGGGTACGACGCCTCTGCCGCGACGAACGCAAACAGCGGCAGCTTCAACACCCCGGCCGACGCTCCCCAGGGCGCAGCGTCTTCGCCGCTGGCGAAGGTCGATCTCCGCCAGTGGCTCGCCACGGGCGGCGCCCTCGCGGCCGTGCTCACCTTCCTCTTCGGCTTCCTCACCTCGGCGGCCCAGGAGCAGGACGGCGTCTCGATGCTCGACTTCTCCGGCTTCGCCGACTACGCCTGGTTCCACGCGGCGTTCCTCGTCGCGGCGGTGCTCGGCGGTCTCTCGTTCCGTACCGCTTCGCTGCGTCTCCCGGCGTTCGCCATTGCGGTCGGTGCGTGGGTCACGTACCTCGTCACCAAGCTCGTCGGGACTGCGCCTTCGACCCCGGAAGAGAGCCTCTTCACGGTCTCGGCCAACTCCGAGTGGAAGGTCGGCGCGATCCTCTCGCTGATCTTCGGGCTCATCGCCGTCCTGGTACTCGCCGCCGGCGCGTTCCTCGGCGACGACGTGATGGAGAAGTTCAAGCAGCAGCAGGAGCAGCGCCGTCAGGACAAGGCGGCTCGGGCCGCGCAGCAGCAGGCCGCCCAGCAGCAGGCGGCGCAGGGACAGTTCGCCGGGCAGCCTGCGGGCGGCCAGGGCGCGCACGGCGCCCAGGGCTTCGGTGGCTACGGTTACGGCGGCGCGGACGGCGGACAGTCGGCCGGAGCGGCGAACTCGGGTGGCTTCCCGCAGTACGGCGGCGCGAGCGGGGGAGCGGGCTACGGCCAGAACCCGGCGCATTCGGGCGGCTTCCAGACCGGCTCCTACGGCCAGGGCGGCAGTGGCTCCTACGGCGCCGGCTCGTACGGCACCGAGGCCCAGGGCGGATACGGTCAGCAGTACGGCGGGAGCTACAGCCAGTCGTACGGGCAGGGCTCGACCCTTGGCTCGGTGCAGGGTTCGGCCTCGGGCCCGGCGCAGGGCTCGACCCCGGGCCACAGCTCCGGCTCCGAGTACGCCGCCGGGCAGAACCACACCCAGGGCTACCCGCAGGGCTACGGCGACGGATCGGCCCGCCCCGGCGGGCACGGCCAAGGGACGCAGGGCTTCGGCGGTTACGGCGGCTCCGCGAACGGCGAGGACGGCGGCTACCCCAGCCAGTACGGCGAGTACGGTCGCTGATCCCCGCCACAGCGACGTCCCGCCATCGCGCGGGCACCTGATCGGCACGCCGGTTCCCGGAACCGGCGTGCCGATCCGCATTTCGCGGGGCGGCGAATTTACGGTGGACTAGTGGAGCGTCAAGAACTGTTGCGAAAGATCGACCGCACCCCGGTACCGAGGTCCGCCACCGCCAGATTGGGCGGCGCGGCGCTCCTCCCCGTGGGCGTGACCCTGGCGCTGCTCCTCGCGTTCACTCTCATCGCACTTCTCGTGGGGCACCGCGATTTCGGTGAGACCCCGCACTTCGTCGCCGCGCTGTGGCTCGCGCTCAACCAGGCGCCGCTCGCCGCCGACGGCGTGGTGCTCGGGATGCTCCCGCTGCTGCCGACCCTCCTCTACGGGGCCGCGGTCGCGTGGCAGGTGCGCACTTCCTCGGCGCCGTACGCGAAGGCCGCCGCCGATTCCATCGGGGAGGCGCGCCCCGGCCTGCCCACGGAGGAGATGCAGAGCGCCGACCGGCAGGCGATGCTCACCACGGCGATCATGGTCACCGTGCCGGTGCTGGTCACGGCACTCGCCACGACCGTCCTCGACACTGCGGACATCGATTTCCCGGCGCGCGCCGATTCGATCGGCTCGGCGATCCTGTGGACCGCGATCATCAACTTGGCCTCCGTGATCGCCGGACTGTGGTGGGCACACGTCGGCTGGCTGCGACGTCGGATCCCGCCGTACATCGTCGCCGGTGTCCACATGGGCGTGGCCTTCGTCGCCGCGACTTGGGCGATCACCGGAATCGCGCTATGCATCTCGCTCATCGCCGGCTGGTCCGACCTCGGCATGCTCTTCGGCGCCGCGGACGGAGACGCGTGGGGACGAATCGCCGTGCTCCTCCTCTCCATCGGCTATCTGCCGAACCTCTTCGGCCTCGGCTCCGCGGCCGTGATCGGCGGGCAGGCGCACATCGGCGACGCCTCGGTGAGCGTCTTCTCCGTGAACCCCGGCGATCTCCCTGCGCTGCCCGTCCTCGCCGCGTGGCCCTCGGCCCACCCGAACTGGGCGTGGCAGGTCGCCCTCGTTCTCGCGGCATTGTCCGCGGTGCTCGTCGCGCGCTTGTCCGCCCGCTGGTTCGCGACCACCCGAGACGGCGTGCTCGCGTGTGTCGTCGCGGCCGCCACGGCGATCGCCGTGTTCCTCTGCAGCGAGTTCCTCGCAGGCGGCGAGGTCGGTCTGCTCGGCAACGCCGGCTACCCCCTGGGCATCGTGGCGCTCTACGCGGCCGCATGGATGGGGCTCCTCGGAGCGGCCACCATGGCGCTCTCGCTCGTGGGTGTCGCGCGCAAGCGCTCCGCCGCGGCCGAACGCATCGAGCGCCGGCGCGAGCGCGTCGCCGCCCGCAACGCCCGCTTCGGAAACCCCGCCCATGACGGCGGAGCTCCTCGTCGCACGGCCGCCGCGGCATCGACTGCCGCTGCAGGCGCCGCGGCCGCCGCCTCGGTCGGGGCCGGAGCCGGGGAATCCGAGGACGAGGACGAGGACAAGGGCAGCGTCGGCGTCGATCCCGGCGACAACACCGCCGGCGACACCACGGTCGATAACTCTGCTGCTATCGGGGAGGGTATGGGCGCCGACGCGGACACCACGACTGCTGCGGGCGGCGAGTACGCGGAAGACGCGGAGGACACCGAGGATGCCGCACCCGCTGCGGACGCATCCGGGGATCACGAGCACGCCGACGGCGATATGAGCGCTCCCGACTCTCCCGGTCTCCACGGTGGGACGGGCTTCGAGGACACCGCCGAGAACCCCGTGGTGCGGGAAGTCCCGAACTCCGGGACCCCGCACCCCGCGTCCCCACAACCTGCGAGCCGGAATTCCGAAGCCCAGGTCGCGGCCGACGATCCGGACACCGACGAGATCCCGCTCATCACCGAGGCGATGCTCGCCGAGGCCGAGGCGGCCGACGGCTGGGGCGAGGCCGGCGGCGATGTTCCGGTCGAGAACGACGACGAGACCCTGGCGGCGGACCCGGGTGCTGCGGACGCCTCCGCCACCGCGGAGACCGAGCGCCGGGACTGACCCGCGGGCCGGGGGACTAGGGTGTAAGGCGAACGGCCGTACGGCAGCGAAGGAGACCGCCCGCTCGTGAACGCACCGGAACCCACCCCCGATCAAGGCACTCCCATCGTGGTGCTGGCTTCCGGCGGGGGCACGCTCCTGCAGGCGATTCTCGATGCTTCCGCCAAGCTCCCCGGCCGCCCCTACCGGGTGGTCGGAGTGGTCACGGACCGCGAATGCCCCGCGAACGAACGGGCCCGAGCCGCGGGCATCCCCACCGAGGTCGTCGAGCTCGGCAACGCCGCCGCCCGCGAGGAATGGGACGCCTCCCTCACGGACGTCGTCACCTCGTTCGGCGCGGAGCTCATCGTCTCCGCGGGGTTCATGAAGATCCTGGGCCCGGCCTTCCTCGCCGTCTTCGGCGGCCGAACCATCAACACCCACCCAGCCCTGCTGCCGGCGTTTCCCGGCGCCCACGGCGTCCGCGACGCGCTGGCCTACGGCGTCAAGGTCACCGGCTGCACGGTGCACCTCGTCGATGCCGGCGTGGACACCGGGCCGATTCTCGCGCAGCGCGCCCTCGAGGTCTATGAGGGCGAACTGGAGAGTCAGCTACACGAGCGCATCAAGGCGCTCGAGCGGGACCTCATCGTGGCGACCATCGTGGGGGTGGCCACCGGCGGCGTCGATCTCGCCGCGGCCGCAAGGGGCGGCACCGCCGGGCGCGGGAGCGGATAGGCGACGCGGACGCGGACCTCCGCCGTCATACGCGGGGGAAAGAGCCCGGAGGCGCAAACCGGATCGACACAGACTTTCTCACCGACCGAACCGAGGAAAGACGAGACCACCGATGTCAGACTCTGCAAGCAGCTCCATCCCCGAGTCCACCGGCGACCCGCGCGGCGCCGAGACGACGCGCCCGATTCGCCGCGCGCTCGTGAGCGTCTACGACAAGACCGGGCTCGCCGAGCTCGCCAGGGCGCTCGGGGACGCCGGGATCGAGATCGTGTCCACCGGTTCGACCGCGAAGCAGATCGCCGAGGCCGGCGTCGCCGTGACCCCTGTGGAGAAGCTCACCGATTTCCCCGAGTGCCTCGAGGGGCGCGTCAAGACTCTTCACCCGCGCGTCCACGCCGGCATTCTCGCCGATTCGCGCAAGCCCGAGCACCTCGAGCAGATCGCCGAGCTCGGTGTCGAGCCGTTCGATCTCGTGGTGGTCAACCTCTACCCGTTCACCGAGACCGTGGCCTCGGGCGCCGGCTACGACGAGTGCGTCGAGCAGATCGACATCGGCGGTCCCTCAATGGTGCGCGCCGCCGCGAAGAACCACCCCTCGGTCGCCGTGGTCGTCTCGCCGGAGTCCTACGGCGCGGTCGCCGCGGCCGTGTCCGGCGGCGGGTTCACGCTCTCGCAGCGACGCGCTCTCGCCGCCGAGGCCTTCCGCCACACCGCCGCCTACGACACCGCGGTGGGCACGTGGATCACCGCCCAGACCACGGGCGATACGGTCTCGGGCGAGCCGTCGGAAGGCTCCGAGAACTCGGATGGCTCGGACGCCGCCTTCCCCGTGTGGATCGGGCAGTCGCTCGACCGAAAGGCCTCGCTGCGGTACGGGGAGAACCCGCACCAGAGCGCCGCGCTCTACACTGACGCAGCCGCGGCACCCGGTATCGCCCAGGCGACCCAGCTCCACGGCAAGGAGATGAGCTACAACAACTACGCCGATGGGGACGCCGCCTGGCGCGCGGCCTTCGACCAGTCGGAGCCGTGTGTCGCGATCATCAAGCACGCGAATCCGTGCGGCATCGCCATCGCCGGCGACATCGCCGCCGCCCACCGCGCCGCTCACGCCTGCGACCCGCTCTCCGCCTTCGGCGGTGTGATCGCTGCGAACCGCGAGGTCTCCGTGGAGATGGCGAAGCAAGTCGCCGAGATCTTCACCGAGGTGATCATCGCCCCGTCGTACGCCGAGGGAGCCGTCGAGGTGCTCCAGGGCAAGAAGAATATCCGCATCCTCACCGCGCCGGTGCCGGCCGAGACGATCGAGCGGAAGCAGATCTCCGGCGGTGCGCTCGTGCAGTCGCGCGACGTGCTCGACGCCCCGGGCGATGTCGCCTCGGGCTGGACCAAGGCATGCGGCCCCGATGTGCCCGAGGAGGTGCTCCGCGACCTCGAGTTCGCGTGGCGCGCCGGGCGCGCGGTCAAGTCCAACGCCATCGTGCTCGTGTCCGGTGGCGCGACTGTCGGCGTCGGCATGGGACAGGTCAATCGCGTCGACTCGGCGCGCCTCGCCGTCGAGCGCGCGGGGGATGAGCGGGCGGGCGGCGCCGTCGCCTCCTCGGACGCCTTCTTCCCGTTCGCCGATGGGCTCCAGGTGCTCATCGACGCCGGCGTCCGCGCAGTCGTCCAGCCAGGCGGTTCCGTTCGCGACCCGGAGGTCGTCGAGGCCGCGGAGAAGGCCGGGATCACGATGTACATGACCGGCTCGCGGCACTTCTTCCACTAGTCCGAACCGGTGTACCCGCAGAACCCGCAGTATCCCGGGCCGCACCAGTGGTCCGACTCGCGGACCGGCCAAGGCGTGCCGCTCCCGCCGATGCGCCCGATCGACCCACGCGCCACGCCGGGCCGTGGGGCGCAGGGGTGGGGACCGGCCGCGCAGCGCTGGGCCTCGCCACTGAGCGGCCGCTTCGCCGTCTTCGCCATCGCGAAGGTCACAGCGCTCGGCGTCGGGTTCATCGCCGTGTTGGTGCTCGCCGCGGTGGCCGTGAGCCTCGCCCGCGACTCGCCGCCGTCCGGGGTCGCGCTCGGGATCGTCATCCTCGCGGCCTCGTCGGTGGTGATGCTCCTCGGGCTCTGGGCGTTCGTCGCCGTCCCGCTCTGCGGATGCTGGGACCTGCTCGGCGCTCGTGCGCCCGAGAGATCGATGTGGAACCTGTTGTGGCAGATCCCCGCGCTACTCGTCGCGGCGCTCGTCATCGAGCTCGTTCTCGTCGCACCATTCCACGGCGCAGACGGCGAGCAGGGCGCAGGCGGCGGGGCATCGGACCTCGTCGCCGGGCAGTCGCTGCCCGTGGTCGCCATCGCGCTCGTCCTGATGTGTGGGCTCGTGCCCGTGTGGGAGGAGCTCGTCTTCCGCGGCCTCCTCTTCGGAGCCCTGCGCACTCGCTTCTCCCGCTGGGCGGCCGTGGCAATCGCAGGCTGCGCGTTCGGGGCTATCCACTTCTTGCCCACGGCGCTGCCGTACCTCGCCGTCATGGGCATGGGTCTGTGCCTGCTCGCCGAATGGTACCGCTCGATCGTCCCGGGCATCGTGGTCCATTCGGTGAACAACGCGATCGTGGTGATTCTCGTGTTGGGGAGTGTGTCCGCCGGGTAGCCTGGGGCCGTGACCAGCCACGTATCTGATATCTCGGACCCGGCGGCCTCTTCATCCGGGGGACCCGCACGCATCACCGCCCGCGCGCGGGCGAAGGCGGCGCGGCGGGACGAGCTCATCGCGGCGGC
>NZ_DAINST010000103.1:0-8355 GCF_036741115.1 Dietzia sp. | reverse complement strand
GACATCGTTCCGGCCCGCAGGACGCGTTCGTCGAAGCATGTCTCGACGTCCTGGCAAATCGACGCGTACACGTTCGAGATGCCGCTCATCGCGCATCCCTCGGACGCGGTGATGTCTCCGGACTCCGCCGCCGAGTTCTCCCGGCTCGGCGGGCTCTCGGTGCTCAACGGCGAAGGCCTGTGGGCGCGCCGCGAGGACCCGGAGGCCGATATCGCGAGGGTCCGCGAGCTCGCCGAGAGCTGGGAGGTCTCCAACCCCTCCCGCGCGGACCGCGCCGTGGCGTACCTGCAGGAGCTCCACAAGTCCCCGATCCGCCACGACCTCCTCGAGGCGGCCGTGGGCCGGATGCGGGAGTCGGGCCACACGGTGGCCGTCCGTGTGTCGCCGCAGCATGCCGAGGAACTCGCGCCGATGCTCATCAAGGCGGGAGTGGAGATCCTCGTCGTGCAGGGCACGATCATCTCCGCCGAGCACGTCGGCGAGGAGGACAACCACGGACAGCAGGTCGGGCCAACGCTCAACCTCAAGGAGTTCATCCGCAATCTCGACATCCCGGTCATCGCAGGCGGCGTCGTTGACTACCGGACTGCTCTGCACCTCATGCGCACCGGCGCCGCCGGCGTAATCGTCGGCTTCGGGCACGTGCCGCTCGTCTCGACCAGCGGCGAGGTGCTGGGAATGAACGTCGCGATGGCCACCGCGATCGCCGATGCCGCCGCGGCGCGCCGCGATTACCTCGACGAGACCGGCGGCCGCTACGTCCACGTGATCGCCGACGGCGACATCGCTTCCTCCGGCGACATCACCCGCGCCATCGCGTGCGGCGCCGACGCCGTCGCGCTCGGCAGCCTCCTCGCGCAGGCGGACGAAGCGCCGGGACGCGGTACCTTCTGGCCGTCCGTGGCCGCGCACCCGTCCGTCCCGCGCGGCGACGTCCAATCCGTGGCAGACGCGACCGCCTCGATGGAGGAGGTCGTCCTCGGACCGACCTCCGAGCCCTTCGGCTCGCGCAATCTCATCGGTGGTCTGCGCCGCGCCATGGCGAAATCGGGTTACACCGACGTCAAGGGTTTCCAAAAGGTCGAGCTCGCGGTCCGGCCCAACTAGGCACCACCGACTCCGGGGCGCCCCACCCCGCACTCGGGTGAGGGGGGCTCCCGCACTTCGATCCGTTCCTACCGAGTAGTAGGGTCTTTACAAAAGGCCTCCATTTGTCGAACCCTCGCTCGACTTAGTCCGGCGGCCCTCTTCTGCCCAGGAGGAAAAGTGTCCGATTCCGAACTCGCTCCGTCCGGCCCCGTCGACGTCGATGTGCTCGTCGTGGGATCCGGTTTCGGCGGATCCGTGTCCGCCCTTCGGCTCACCGAGAAGGGCTACAAGGTCGCTGTGGTCGAAGCCGGCCGTCGCTTCGAAGACGACGAGATGGCGAAGACCTCGTGGAACCTGCCGAAGTACGTGTGGGCGCCAAAGCTCAAGCTCTTCGGCGTGCAACGCATCCACCTGCTCAAGGACGTGATGGTCCTCGCGGGCGCCGGCGTCGGCGGTGGCTCGCTCAACTACGCGAACACCCTCTACAAGCCGGGCTCGGCGTTCTTCGAGGACAAGCAGTGGGCGCACATCACGGACTGGGACGAGGAGCTCTCCCCGTACTACGACCAGGCGCGGCGCATGCTCGGAGTGGTGGAGAACCCTCTGGATACCCCTGCGGATGACGTCGTTCGGCGGGTGGCCAAGAAGATGGGCGTTGCGGAGACCTTCCGGAAGACCCCGGTCGGCGTGTTCTTCGGGCGGAAGGCCGGCCTGAAGGGCACGGCGGGCGAGACAGTCGAGGACCCGTACTTCGGCGGCGTCGGCCCCAATCGCACGGTGTGCACCGAGTGCGGCAACTGCATGGTCGGTTGCCGGGTCGGTGCGAAGAACACGCTGCTCAAGAACTACCTCGGGCTCGCGGAGAACGCCGGCGCGCGCATCTGGGACCGCACCACCGTCAAGGGCCTGCGTCCGCGGTCCGACGGCACGTGGGAGGTCCAGCTCGAGCGGACCGGTGCGTGGACGAAGTGGGGCAAGCAGCGGCGCATGGTCGTCGCCGGACAGGTTGTGCTCGCCGCGGGTACGTGGGGCACGCAGCATCTCCTGCACTACGGCAAGGCTGACGGCGCGCTTCCCGGTCTCACGGACTCCCTCGGTTCGCTGACTCGCACCAACTCCGAAGCGATCCTCGGTGCCATGGCGGACGAGGTCGACCCAGAGCACAACTACTCCGAGGGCGTCGCGATCACGTCCTCCTTCTATCCTTCGCCGGATACGCACATCGAGCCGGTCCGCTACGGTCCCGGTTCGAACGCGATCGCTCTTCTCCAGACCGGTCTCACCGATGGCGATCGATCACGCTGGAAGCAGCTCGGCGAGCTCGTCCGTGAGCAGCCGAGCCTCCCGCTCAAGCTTCTCAACTTGCGCCGATGGTCGGAGCGGACCGTTATCGCCCTCGTCATGCAGAACCTCGACAATTCGCTCACGACGTTCGTGCGTAGGTTCGGCCCGTTCAAGATGGTCTCGTCGAAGCAGGGGCACGGCGAGCCGAACCCAACGTGGATCCCGGCGGGCAACGAGGCGACGCGGCTCATGGCCGACGAGATCGGCGGCATCGCCGGCGGCACGTGGGGCGAGATGGCGAACATCCCGCTCACCGCACACTTCCTCGGCGGCTGCGCGATCTCGGACTCGAAGGATTCCGGGGTCATCGATCCGTACCACCGCGTGTGGAACTACCCGAGCCTCCACGTCGTGGACGGCGCCGCCATCTCGGCGAACCTCGGGGTCAACCCGTCGCTGTCGATCACGGCGCAGGCCGAGCGAGCGATGTCCCTGTGGCCGAACAAGGGCGAGACCGATACGCGTCCGGTGCAGTCCGAGGGGTACACGCGTATCCCGCCGGTCAAGCCGAACGCCCCGGTCGTGCCTGAGTCGGCTCCGGGAGCACTGCGACTGCCGATCGTCGGCGTCAGCTAGCCGGGGCCCGAGGCTCGGCGGGCGGGCGGCGCAGAAATGGTCCCGGGGCGGCCCCGTCTACACTTGTGCGCGTGACTGATTCGGGGAGTGATTCGGTGAACAAGCCCGTCGGGGATTCCGGGAGCGGCGCGATGTCGGAGGCGGAGGCCGCAGTGTCGCACGCGGCGCCGCGACCGGTGCTGGTGGTCGATTTCGGCGCGCAGTACGCGCAGCTCATCGCGCGGCGCGTCCGCGAGGCGCGGATTTATTCGGAGGTCGTGCCGCACACGGCGACTGCCACGGAGATCGCTGCGAAGAACCCGGTGGCGCTCGTCCTCTCCGGCGGCCCCGCCTCGGTGTATGCCGACGGCGCGCCGAGCGTTGATCCCGCGATATTCGATCTCGGGCTGCCCGTGTTCGGCATCTGCTACGGCTTCCAGGTGATGGCCCAGGCGCTCGGCGGTGAGGTCGCGGAGACCGGCTCGCGCGAGTACGGCCGCACCGATCTCGAGGTGTGCGGCGGCAGCCTCCACGCGGGTCTCCCGGGCTCGCATCCCGTGTGGATGAGCCACGGCGATTCGGTGCAGCAGGCACCGGAGGGCTTCGAGGTGACGGCGACGTCCGCCGGCGCCCCCGTCGCCGCATTCGAGAACACCGCCGCCAAGATGGCCGGCGTGCAGTACCACCCCGAGGTCCTCCACTCGCCCCACGGGCAGGAGGTGCTCACGCGCTTCCTCACCGACGTGGCTGGGCTCGAGGCGAGCTGGACGGCAGCGAATATCGCCGAGCAGCTCATCGATGCGGTGCGCACGCAGGTCGGGGATGGGCGCGCGATCTGCGGTCTTTCCGGCGGCGTCGATTCCGCGGTGGCCGCGGCGCTCGTCCAGCGGGCGATCGGAGATCGGCTCACGTGTGTGTTCGTCGATCACGGCCTGCTCCGCGCGGGCGAGCGGGAGCAGGTCGAGCAGGAGTTCGTCGCGTCGACGGGCGCCCGGCTCGTGACCCGCGACGACGCCGAGACGTACCTGGGCTTCCTCGACGGGGTCACGGATCCCGAGGAGAAGCGCAAGATCATCGGCCGCGAGTTCATCCGTTCCTTCGAGGGCGCGGTGTCCGAGGTGCTCGGCGCGGAGGCCGAGTCCGGTGCGAAGGTCGAGTACCTCGTGCAGGGCACGCTCTACCCGGACGTCGTGGAGTCCGGCGGCGGCACTGGGACTGCGAACATCAAGAGCCACCATAACGTCGGCGGGCTCCCCGAAGATCTCGAGTTCTCGCTCGTCGAGCCGCTGCGACTGCTGTTCAAGGACGAGGTTCGCGCGGTGGGCCGCGAGCTCGGCCTGCCGGAGTCGATCGTGGGGCGCCACCCGTTCCCCGGCCCAGGCCTCGCCATCCGGATCGTCGGCGCGGTGTCGCGCGAGCGGCTGGAAACGCTGCGCGCGGCCGATGCGATTGTTCGCGAGGAGATGACGGCAGCCGGCCTCGACGCCCAGGTGTGGCAGTGCCCCGTGGTGCTCCTTGCCGATGTGCGCTCGGTGGGCGTGCAGGGCGACGGCCGCACTTACGGCCATCCCATCGTGCTGCGCCCGGTGTCCTCGGAAGATGCGATGACGGCCGACTGGACCCGCATGCCGTACGAGACGCTCGCGAGGATCTCGAACCGCATTACCAACGAGGTCCCGGATGTGAACCGCGTGGTGCTCGACGTGACGAGCAAGCCGCCGGGGACCATCGAGTGGGAGTAGTGGCTGCGGGCGGCGCGTAGACGCTCTGCTGTTGCCTCGGACGGCGCGGACTGGCTTCGGTCGGTCCGCGCCGTCTGTGATTTCGCCGGGTTTCCGGGTGCTCTACCTTTGTTGATGTCGTTCGGACATGGGTGCTGCGGTTCCTCCTTTGCTGGGGCGGGCCTTGTTTAGGTGGCGCCCTCCTTGCCCGGTTCGCTGCCTAGCTGCACGTCCGAGTTTGTTTCTGGGGCACGGCCGCCGCGAAGAACGGGGTGGACTGCACCGGGCAGGGAGCCGACGAGCTCGCTCGAGTTCGCCGGGTGCGCGAGGTAGTCGGCAGGGGAGTGCCGGCCATCTCCGCCACGGCCGGCAGACGCGCCGGGCGCCATGCCCATCATCGGCGCACCTGCGCGCCCGGAACTCGCCGTGCCTCCGGAACCGCTGCCGCCAGGTGCTCCTGAGCCCGCCGCGCCGGCTAGCCCGCCGGGGGCGCCGAGCCCCATGCGGGCGGCTGCGGGGGAACCGGGCACGCCCGATCCTCCCGCGCTGCCGCCGCGAGCGGAGCCGGTCCCGAACGGCGAGGAAGCTCCCGCAGACGCGTAACCCGCGGGCGCGCGGCCGATCCCGGAACTGCCAGAGCCGAACGGTGAGTTTCCTCCTGCGCTCGGGCGCGCGAACGCGCTGCTGCCCGCTGGCGATCGCCCCGAGGCCGAAGCAGCCCCGCCGGCGGGAACCCTTCCGGCCGCTGCGCTGCCTCTCTGCTGCGGGGTCGTGCCTGCAAATGCGCCGCTTCCACGGGCACCGGGAGTCGATGTCGAGGCAGAAAAGTTCGGTGCACCGGAGCTAGTGGTGGTGGCGTGGGTTGGGGCGGAGTTCGCCGTCATAGGCGGGATCGGGGTGGGGAGAGCGCCTGCACCGGTGGTCACACCCGAGGTTGTTGGTGATGTTCCGGCGCTCGCGGCGCCTCCGCCGGATGCTCCGGTCCCGCCGTTGGGGCTCGGCGCCGCGCCGTTGGATGTCGAAGAGGATGAGGTTGCAATGGTCGGCGCGTCGACCCCTGTGCCGGAGCTCGCGCCTGCGCCGCCCCCGTGGGCAGACGGCACGTCGCCGTTCCACAGGTCGACGGGGTTGACGCCGGTGGTCCCGCCGGAGGCCGAGCCGACACGGTGCGCGGGAGTGAAGCTGAGGCCCGAGAGGTTCGCTTGCTCGATGTGCGGGTTGTAGTCGCTGTGGATGATCCGCTGGGCATTTTCTCGTGCGGCCTCCTTCTCTGCCTTGTCGGTGGGCTCGTCACCGGCGGCGAGCTGGGCGACCTGGGTACGGGTCGAGTCGTAGCCGTCGGCGAGGGCGTTGGCGCGGTTGGCTACGGTGTCGAGATCGGAGGCGAGGGAGGTCGCCGAGGTGTGGAACTGGGAGACGTTGGCGAGCGCGGTATCGGCGAACTCACCCGTCCACGAGCTGCCGAGGTGTTGCTGGACGCTGGACAGGAGGGTGGCCGATGCGTCGCCGAGAGTTTGTGACGCGGTGGTGAGGCGGGTCGCGGTGCTGCGCAGCGAGTCGGGGGAGAGGCTCTCGGCTCCGGTCTTGATGGTCTCCAGGGACATGCCGCTGGCGTCCTCGCCGTCGACCCAGTCGAAGCCGGTGTCGGCGATGGCCGGGTCCGCGTACGCGGCGATGCTCGACATGCCGGCGATGAGCGCTGACGGTCCGTTGATCACGGGTGCGGGCTCGGCGGCGGCCTTGAGCGCGGCGGCGGCAGTCTCGTCCTGGGCACTCAGCGTGCCGCCGGCGATCTGGAACAGTGCGCCCATTGCGGCGGCTTGGTTCTGGTAATCAGCGAGCAAGGTTTGAACAAAGGTGTTCTCGCACTGAGCGTAGTTTTTCTCCGTTGCAGCTGCTGAACTAAATATTGCGGTTGAGCCAGCGCGGCTAGAAGGGGCGGAATCAGATGAAAAACCATCCAGGGCCTGTACAAAACTCGAGCAGTAGCTCGAAAGCGTGCCCGCGGACTCGGGAGATATTACCATGTCAGCCATCAAGAGCCTCCGAGGGAAGCTTGGAGGAAAGGTTCTCCATTAACGTTCGCGCATTAGAACATGCTCTGGTGCGATCTGGATTTTCTGAAAGATCGACTATGTCGATTGTGAAGAGTCCGGCGACGGTTATTACCCCAAGCCCGCATCGAAACGATGAGTTGGTGTTCTTCGGGGAAATATCAAAAGCCCTGTAGCTTCCAACATTCTGAACCTGTGTAACGGCCTCAGATGCGTCAGTAGCGATTTCGGACGGGTGATTCCAAATTGTGCTCAGATTAATATGCGAGGTTGTGCTTTCCCACCCACATTGATCTAGGGGCGGTGTTGCTTGGTGGACCTCGGCGTCTGGCCGAACCCTTGGGCTCTCTATCCCCGCCGCTTCGAGGTCCGCCGCCGAAATCTCCGTACACGGATCGAACAGCTCAGGACGCTGCTCGATGGGGAGCGTCCATGGATCGACTTCCTCGCCCGGCGACTCCCCGCCACCGCTCGAGGCGACGGCGGCCTCGCTGGGGGAGGAAACCGCGCCGTCATCCCCCAAAGCACAGCCACCGACCGCCAAGCCCAACAACACCGACGTGGCGCAGGACGCGCCGACTTTAGCCCTCATGTGCATAACGACGGTCCGTCCTCTGGATCCGGTTCCCGATGTCAGCGATCTTTTCACGCCCACCGGCTTCGCGCTGCCGTGATCGCGCGGCACCACGGTTCCGACCACTCACCTTGCCCAGGAGATCCGCAGAATCCAGCGCCGCGCCAGAAGACTCCGCACTACCGTGTCCCTATGGGTTTCCTCGGTGCAGGTCGGGCGGTTCAGTCGGCGGTCTTCGGGCGCGGGGTCTCGGGATTTCGCCCGGCCGTTCCCACCTCGCCGCGCGCGCTCGAAGAGAAGGCGACCAAAGAGATGAGCCCGCGGGCGCGCGCCTACGTCTTCGGTGGCGCGGGCGCGGAGCGGACCGTTTCGGCCAACCGCGAGGCCCTCGACCGCGTCGAGATACTCCCGCGGATGCTCCGCGACACCACCGGCGCCGACATGAGCACCACTCTCTTCGGCAAGCGCCTCGACTCCCCGCTGCTCGTCGCCCCGATCGGCGCCGCGGGACTCTTACACCGGAATTCGGACGTCGCGGTCGGCGAGGCCGCCGCGACGCTCGGCGTCCCCTACATCTTGTCGAGCCAGGGCTCACAGCCCATGGAGGAGGTGGCCCGCGCGATGGGCGACGCCCCGCGCTGGTTCCAGCTCTACTGGCCGAAGGACCCGGGCCTCGTGCGCAGCTTCGTCGCCCGCGCGGAGGCGATGGGCGCGGGGGCGATCGTGCTCACCGCCGACACCACGCAGCTCGGCTGGCGCCCGCGCGACCTCGACCTCGGCTACCTGCCGTTTACCCGAGGCATCGGTATCGCGCAGTACACCTCGGACCCGCGCTTCTCCGAACTCGTCGCCGAGCGTATCGCGCGGTCGTCGAGCGGCGCCGAAGGCGAAGCCGACACCGACGTCCGTCCCACCCCGACCCCCGAGGCCATCGCCACGCTGCTACGCATCTCGCGCAATCACCCCGGCTACTTACTCGACAACCTGCGCTCGCCCGTGCCCCGCGCCGCAGTGCAGA
>NZ_DAINST010000102.1:0-8375 GCF_036741115.1 Dietzia sp. | reverse complement strand
ACGCGCCAACCTCTTCCGCCGCCGAGACCACCAAGCCGGATTCCTTTTCCCCAGAGAAGAAAGCGTTCCTCGACGGGCTCCGCGATGAGGGGTACCCCGACCTCCCAGAATCCGTCGGCGACACTCTGTGGGCCGTCGGTCAGCGGGTCTGCGCGCTCCGCAGCAAGGGCGCTACGCGCGAGGAAATGCTCGGCGCCGTCTCCCCCGTCGCGGAATCCGTGGCCTCGATCGTCCCGAGGAAGAACGCCCACGATGTCTCCGCGGCGGTCGCGGACTCTGCGCTTGCCGCCGACTGCCCCTAGCGCCCGGGCTCGAGGCCGCGGGGCGCCGAGCGCACGGGCACCGAAGACCCCGCGCCTCCGCGCCGGACCTACGTGGTGTGGACGATGAGGATGTCGCACTCCGCGCGGCGCGCCGCGTCCCCCGGCACCGAGCCCCAGAAGCGACTCGCGAACTTGTTGATCCCGCGGTTGCCCACGACGAGAAGGTCGACGTTTTCGCTGCGCGCGAGCTTGACCAGCGAGTCCACGGGGCCACCCTCGATGGTCTTCGTGGAAACCTTGTCCGCGGCGACGCCCATGGCCACCGCGCGCTCGCGGGCGGCGCGGACGATATCGGCGGCCGGATTGTCTCCCTGGATCTGGTACGCATCTTCGCCGAGCTCGTCCGCGGCATAGGTGCTCGCACGGGACTCGAGCGGGGTGTAGGCGCAGCCGATCAGCAGCTCGGCATCATGAGCCTCGGCCACACCGGCCGCCTTGGCAACCGCCTTGAGTGAGGTCTCCGATCCATCGGTCCCGACGAGCACCTTCGTGTAAGCGGACATAAACGGACCTTTCGTAGTGGGTCGACTCCGACGCGTCGGCGCCCGGGAAACCGCGCCACGTATGTGGCACGGGTCTCCCTCCGCGCCTGTTCCCGGACAGTCTAAGCCAGTGCACACCCTCGCGGAACCGAACGGGCGCTAACCGACATCTACGCTGCTCCCCTCGCCAGGATCCGCTTCGACCTGCTCGGCTCCAGAACACGTGCTATTCCAGCCCCGCGTCCCGCATCGCCCGCAGCTCCTTCTTGAGATCCGCGATCTCGTCCCGGAGCCGCCCGGCGAGCTCGAACTTGAGCTCGGTTGCCGCTGTCTTCATCTGTGTTGTGAGCTCGGCGATGAGCTTCTCGAGGTCCTTCGCCGGCATGTCCTTGGGGCGATCGAACTCGCCGGCGAGCAGGGCATCACTCGTGGGGTTTTCCTGCGCACCGCCTTCCGCTGGCGCATCGGCATCTTCGTAGACGAGTTCGAGGATGTCGTTGATCCGCTTGCGGATCGGCTGTGGATCGATCCCGTGCTCGGTGTTGTACGCGATCTGTTTCTCGCGGCGGCGCTCGGTTTCGTCGATCGCCTCCTGCATGGAATCCGTGATCCGGTCGGCATACATGTGGACCTCGCCGCTCACGTTTCGGGCCGCGCGGCCGATGGTCTGGATGAGCGATTTGGTCGAGCGGAGGAAGCCCTCCTTGTCCGCGTCGAGGATGGCGACGAGCGAGACCTCGGGCAGGTCGAGCCCCTCGCGCAGGAGGTTGATGCCCACGAGCACGTCGTAATCGCCGCGGCGGAGCTGGCGGAGCAGTTCGACGCGCTGCAACGTATCGACCTCCGAGTGCAGGTAGCGCACGCGGATATCGAGCTCCACCAGGTAATCGGTGAGGTCCTCGGCCATCTTCTTCGTGAGCGTAGTGACCAGGACGCGCTCGTCCTTCTCGGCCCGCGTGCGGATCTCTTCGACGAGATCGTCGATCTGCCCCTTCGTGGGTTTGACGACGACCTTCGGGTCGACCAGGCCGGTCGGACGGATGACCTGCTCGACGAACTCGCCCCCTGCCTGGCCGAGCTCGAAATCGCCGGGGGTCGCCGACAAGTAGATGGTCTGGCCCACTCGCTCGCGGAATTCCTCGAAGGTGAGCGGCCTGTTGTCGAGCGCCGAGGGCAAGCGGAACCCGAAGTCCACGAGGTTGCGCTTGCGCGACATATCGCCCTCGAACATGGCGCCGATCTGCGGGACCGTGACGTGCGACTCGTCGATGATCGTGAGGAAATCGTCCGGGAAGTAGTCGAGCAGGGTCGCGGGCGCCGAGCCCGCCGGCCGGCCATCGATGTGCCGCGAATAGTTCTCGATGCCGGAGCAGAAGCCCACCTGCTGGATCATCTCCAGATCGTAGGAGGTGCGCATGCGCAGGCGCTGCGCCTCGAGCAGCTTGCCCTGCTTCTCGAGCTCGGCGAGACGCTGCTCGAGCTCGGCCTCGATCGCCGCGACCGCCTTGGCCATGCGCTCCGGGCCTGCGACGTAGTGGGTCGCCGGGAAGATGCGGATCTCCTCGACTTCCCGGATCGTCTCGCCGGTGAGCGGGTGGATCACGTGCAACGAATCGATCTCGTCGCCGAAGAACTCGATGCGCACCGCGAGTTCCTCGTAGGTGGGGATGATGTCCACGGTGTCGCCCTTGACGCGGAACGTCCCGCGGGTCATCGACATGTCATTGCGCTGGTACTGCACATCGACGAGGAGGCGGAGGAAATCGTCCCGGTCGAGGGTCTCGCCAACGTGCAGCGGAACGGAGCGATCCAGGTACGACTGCGGGGTGCCGAGGCCGTAGATGCAGGAGACCGAGGACACCACGACCACGTCCCGCCGCGAGAGCAACCCGGAGGTGGCCGCGTGGCGAAGCCTCTCGACATCGTCGTTGACCGAGGAGTCCTTCTCGATATACGTATCTGTCTGCGCGATGTACGCCTCGGGTTGGTAGTAGTCGTAGTACGAGACGAAATATTCGACGGCGTTGTTGGGAAGCATCTCGCGGAGCTCGTTCGCGAGCTGGGCGGCGAGTGTCTTGTTCGGGGCCATGACCAGCGTGGGACGCTGCAGCTTTTCGATGAGCCACGCCGACGTCGCCGACTTTCCCGTACCCGTGGCGCCGAGCAGCACCACGTCCCGCTCCCCACGGCGCACTCGGGCATCGAGCTCAGCTATCGCCGTCGGCTGATCGCCCGAGGGCTCGTACGGACTCTCGACCACGAACGGCGCTCTCGAGCGCTCGACATCCCCGATCGGGCGGAACTCGGAGTGGACGGTGTACGGATCGGTGCCGTCGTCGGGAATCTCGGTCGCGAAAGCCATGCGCCCATCCTACGAGCGACCCCCGACATTTCCCGGGGCGCCCACGTCGGGACAGCCGAGCGGCCGACAAGCGCGGACCGCCCGCGTCCCCCGTCCTACCTACCCCGCCCACAAAATATCGGCAAATGTTCGCTCAGGACTATTTAGGTGGGCTATGACCTCGATTACAGTGGACTCGAATATCTCTCCAAGACTGCGACACCCGCCGAGGTCGTTCATGCCCACTCGCCCGCCCCGTAATTCCGCCTCTTCCCCGGTTCGCTCCGCCGCGCGCCGTCCACGCCTCCGCCGTGCGCAGGGTTCGCTCCTCGCGGTAGTCGCCGCGGCGGCGTCGATCACCGCGCTGTGCGCCGTCACTCCCATGTCCCCCAGCGCATCGGCCGAGCCCTGCCAGGGAGTCGACCAGGGCAGCACGGGTGCGCTCGGCGATCCGGGCGAGTTCGCGCTCGACGCCGCCTACCGCGCGGCGAGCCAGGCGGGGATCATCGACGACATCGCGAACGCCATAGTCGGCTCGCCGTCGCCGTGGTTCGCGCCCGTCGGCGGGTTCATGCCACAGCTCACGGGGCGAACGCAGGCGGTATCGCTCGTCACGGGCAGGACCAGCGCGAACAAGACCCCGGAGCGCTTCGGGATTACGGGCACGGACCTTGGCATCCTCTGGGACAACGGCGCGGGCCAGACCCTCATGGCGTCGGGCGACACGATGGGCAATTGCATCGGCGACACTCAGTGGCGCTCGAACGTGCTCTTCCGCTCCGGGGACGGCGACCTTTCCAACGGCATGCATCTCGACGATGCCCCCATGGAGGCCCCTGGCCTGGCGAAATCGATCATCCCGCGCTCTGGGATGCCCGCTCTCGAGCGCACCACGATCCCCACCGCCGGCATCTCCGTCGCGGGCAAGCAATACCTGCGCTACATGTCGGTCATCGACTGGGGCGCTCCCGGCCACTGGGCCACGAACTACTCGGCACTCGCGGTCTCGGGCGACAACGGCGAGAACTGGGCCCCGCTCCCCTGGACGTGGCGCGTTTCGGGGCAGAACCGCTTCCCTCTCGGGCCGGCGAACGACTTCTCGTATGACATCGACGTTCCCGCCTCCCCGGCCGCTCCCGCCCACACCGAGCGTCGAAGCGACGGACCGCCGCGGATGGACGAGGGCCAGATGAGCGCATTCCTCAAGGACGGGGATTTCGCCTACGAGTATCTCACGCCCTCGGGCCGCCAGGGAGACGCCCGGCTCGCCCGGGTCCGCATCAAGGACGGTGCCGGGCAGGAGTATTGGCAGGACTTCGAGAACCCGCGGGCGTACGAGTACTGGGACGGCGGCGCGTGGGTCCCGGACCCGCGCCGCGCGGCGCCCGTGCTGCCGGCGCCGGTCTCCGAGCTCTCGGTCTCCTACAACCAGTACCTCGGCCGCTATGTGGCGCTGTACACCAATGCGGACAACAACATCGTGATGCGCCAGGCGGACTCCCCCGCCGGACCGTGGTCCGGAGAGGATGTCCTGCTCTCCTCGCGTTCCATGCCGAGCATCTACGGCGCGTATGTGCATCCGTGGTCGAACGGTCGGGACCTCTACTACACCGTGTCGACATGGGACGCCTACAACGTGTTCCTCATGCGTACGAATCTCGACGCCGTCCGGCGAGACCAGATCACCCCGGAAAACCGCCCCGACCCGACCACGACCGGCGAAGTCGTCGAGACCGGCCGCACGGCGATACCCGGGTTCTAGTCGAGGGTCGAACCGGGCGCTCGAGCGCAGATCCCATCCCCTTCCAACCACCCCTTCGAATTCGCATATCGAGGAGCCCCCTTGTCCCGCACCCATCGAGTCCTTCCCGCCCTGGGGCTCGCCACCGTTCTCGCCGCCATCCCGGCGGTCGCCGTCAGCCCCGCCTTCTCCCCGTCCGCGCACGCGGGTCCCTGCAGCGAGATGTTCGGCAACTTCGGTTCGCTCCGCGAAACGCAGACCCAGGCCGGAATGGGCGGCAGCTCGGGCTCGGCCGGCTCGCTCGATTCCGGCTCGCTCGGCTCGACGGGGTCCTCCGGCTCCTCCCAGTCCGCCGGGGACGCGGTGGGCTCTCTGTCCAACCCGCTCGGGTCGATGGCGGACAACGAGTTTCTCACCCAACAGCTCGAGACCGGTTCGCTCGGAAACGGGCTGTCCGGCAGCCTCGACCTCGCCGTCGGCTCGGCCTACGGCTTCCCGCAGTGGGTCAACGGCGACCAGGGCACGATCCCGGTGCTCAAGGGACCGACGAAGATCACGCAGCTCCTCACCGGACCGACGAGCCCGTTCGACACCCCCGACATGTATGCGATCGGCGGCACCGACCTCGGGTTCATGTGGGACAACGGAAACGACGCGAAACCCCAGGTGCTCATGGCGTTCGGCGACACCATGGGCGACTGCTCCATCCCGGGCAACCAGTGGCGCGGCAACGTGATGTTCCGTTCCGACGACCGCGATCTCTCCGACGGTCTCTCCCTTTCCGCAGGCGACGGCGTGCTCACCGGCACCGACGGGCTGGCCAAGGAAATGGTGCCGCGCACCGGGAAGCCCGGCGAGGTCACCATCATCCCCACCTCGGGCGTCTCCGTCGACGGTAAGCAGTACCTGCGCTACATGTCCGTGAGTCGCTGGGGCGTCTCGGGCACGTGGGACACGAACTACTCGGGCCTCGCCGTGTCCGAGGACAACGGCGAGACCTGGACTCCGCAGCCGGCGATGGCGCGGCGGATCACCAATTTCGCCGAAGGTATCGGCGAGAACCCGCCCGCAGTGGACGGCAAGTGGGCCCGCGCTCAGATGAGCGGCTTCGTCAAGGGCCAGGATGACGACTACCTCTACGAGTACCTCACGCCCTCGGGCCGCCTCGGCTCGGCGATCCTCTCCCGCGTCGCACAGGACGAGGCGAAGATCGGTGACCCCGGCGCCTACGAGTACTGGAACGGCGGCTCGTGGGTGAGCGACATCAATGCCGCGAAGCCCGTCTTCGGTGCCCCCGTGAGCGAGCTGTCCGTGCAGTGGCACCCCGGCCTCCGCCGCTACGTTGCTATGTACTCCTCCGGGCTCCGCTCCGTGATGGTGCGCACCGCCCCGAGCCCCACCGGGCCGTGGAGCCAGGCGACCACCCTCATCGACTACTCGGTGCTTCCGGGCGCCTATGGCGGGTTCATCCACCCCTGGTCCACGGGCAAGGACCTCGATTTCGTGGTCACGACGTGGAACTCGTACAACGTCTACCTCGCCCACACCGATCTCTCGCAGATCTCCCTGCCGGGCACGGACGGGATCAGCTACGGAACGGGCGGCCCGCAGGCCGGGCAGACAGTGCAGACCGGCCGCCGCGTGGGTGCCGTCGACGGCGGCACGAACACCGATGCCCCGGCCGTCTCGGTAGCCGAGACCGGGACCACGGTCGAGCGCACAGTAAGCCGCGACGAGGTCGAGGCCAACGGCGGCGTGGTCCCGGAGAACTAGCCCGAGGCCCCTCGGGCGTCAGACCTCGGTGTCGTCGGCGTCCGCTGCGGCAGCCGACGCGGCGAGCGGCTCCCCCGCTCCGCGAGCGACCCGGATCTCGAGCGGCCGGGCAGGGTCGACCCAGCGCAGCACGAAGGACTCGTCCGGGTCGGGCACGTACCCGGCCTGGGTCAGGCGTGTGACGACGGACGCCGGATCCACCTCCGGCGCCGGACGCACCTCAAGCGCCACCACGTCGACCGCCGGGATTCCCTCGGCGGTCGGCCCCACGTGCTCGACCTCCGCCTCGAGCCCGCCGAGCGCGTGCCGCAGCCGGCCCGCCGCTCGCCGCGCCTCGTCTCGCCACTCGGGCAGCGGCCCGATCACTTCGTTCTCGGGCAGCACGGCGCGGCCATGGGCGAGGTTCGCGGCCATCTGGGTGATCCGCAGATCCCAGGCCTCGCGGACCTGCTCTCTGAGCGCGTCCTCGGCGCCGGCGTTGTCGAGGAGTACGTCGGCGACGGCGCGCCGCTGCTCATCGCTCGCCTGCCGCTCGATCCTGCTGCGCGCATCGTCCTCCGGCAGGCCGCGCAGCTCCACGAGGCGGTGCAGCCGCACGTCCTCCGGCGTGTCGACGACGAGGACGAGGTGATACCCGGGGGCCATCCCGCCCTCGACCAGCAGGGGCATATCGTGCACGACGATCGCGTCGTCCGCAGCCTGCGCGAAGAGCTCGGCCGTCCGCTCGCCGATGAGGGGATGGGTGATTGCATTGAGCGCCGCGGTGCACTCCGCCGAGACGAAGGCCCGCTCGGCGAGGGAGGCGCGGTCGAGCGCCCCGTCGGCGCCGACGATGTCCTCGCCGAACTCCGCGGCGAGCATGTCGAGTCCGGGCGAGCCCGGCTCGACGACCTCACGGGCGATGTGGTCGGCGTCGATGATCACGGCGCCGAGCCTCGCAAGCTCCGCCGACGCGGTGGACTTGCCCGCGCCTATTCCTCCGGTGAGTCCCAGGATCAACACGCCTCCCAGAGTAGAAGATCCGCGGGCGAACCGAAGCGCCCGGGCGGAATCGAACGTCCGCCGTCATGTGCGGATACTACCAACCTGCGCTTGAGCCACATAGACCAAGAGAGGGCCCCTCCCCACCGCAAGGTGGAAAGGGGCCCTCTCATTCGGCGCAGGCGCGCGCCCTAGGGCCGGAGCCTAGTTGTTGCCGGCGAGCTTCTCGCGGAGCGCGGCGAGCTGCTCGTTGGCGAGCGTTCCGCCGGCCTCGGAGTCGTCCGACGAGCCCTGCGAGGCAGAGGAAGCGGAATCCGACGAGTAGTTCGACGGGGCGGCCTCGGCCTGCTCGGCAGCAGCGGCGCGGCCCTTCTCGATCTGCACCGCGTGGAGCTTGTGCCGGCGCTCGGCCTCGGCGTAGCGCTGCTCCCACTCCTCACGCTGCTTCTCGAAGCCCTCGAGCCACTCGTTGGTCTCGGCGTCGAAGCCCTCCGGGAAGATGTAGTTCCCGGCCTCGTCGTAGCTGTCGGCCATACCGTACTTCGAGGGATCGAAGTCCTCGGTGTAGTCCTCGTCCGCCTGCTTGAGGGAGAGCGAGATACGACGACGATCGAGATCGATGTCGATGACCTTGACCATCGCATCGTCGCTGACGGCGACGACCTGGTCCGGGACCTCCACGTGGCGCTCGGCCAGCTCGGAGATGTGGACGAGGCCCTCGATGCCCTCCTCGA
>NZ_DAINST010000101.1:5243-8504 GCF_036741115.1 Dietzia sp. | reverse complement strand
GGCCCCCGTCGTCTAGCGGCCTAGGACGCCGCCCTCTCACGGCGGTAGCGTGGGTTCGAATCCCATCGGGGGTACAACAGAAATAGAGCCGGGCACCTACCAGGTGCCCGGCTTTTTCGTTCGCGGGGCCGGCCCACTCGTGACGGCCTCCTCTCGCTTCGGCCTCGGCCCGCGCCGGCGCGGTGACTAGAGCCGCTTGTGGATCGCCTCGGCGGCAGCGAGCAGATCTGCCGCCCAACGCCCGCCCGGGCGCCGACCGATCCGATCCACCGGTCCGGACACCGAGATCGCCGCGACGACGTGGCCTCCGGCGTCACGAATGGGAGCGGAGACGCTCGCGACCCCAGTCTCCCGCTCGGCCACGGACTGCGCCCAGCCGCGGCGGCGGACCTCGGCGAGCTGGCGTTCGGTGAACACGGAATCGGCGAGGATGGACCGTTGGGTCATGGGGTCGGACCACGCGAGGAGGACCTTGGCGCCCGAGCCGCGGGTCATCGGCAAGACAGTGCCGACGGGAACGGTGTCGCGCAGGCCCGTGGGTGGCTCGGCAGAAGCGATGCAGATGCGCTGCGCCCCCTCGCGCCGGTACACCTGCACACTCTCCTCCGTGACCTCGCGGAGGCGGGGGAGCACGTGTCCCGAGGCCTCGGCGACGGCGTCCGTGGCGTTCGCCGCGAGCGCCGCGAGGACGGGGCCGAGACGCCACACGCCGGCGTCGTCGCGGACGAGCATCTGGTGCACCTCGAGCCCCACCGCGAGGCGATGGGCCGTGGCGCGTGGCAGCTCCGTCCTCTCGCAGAGTTCGGAGAGCACGCAGGGCTGTTCGGCCACGGCGTGGAGCACCATCATCGATTTGTCGAGTACGCCGATTCCGCTAGACTGTCTCACGATTCGACAATATCGTCCTATATTCTGGGAATCCAGTTTTTGGGCGGATTCTCCTCGAGGAGGGCTCGACATGAGTGAGGCAGCGCCTGGACGTGACCGGCCGCGCACTCTCGCGGAAAAGGTCTGGGACGACCACGTGGTGGTCCGCGGCGAGGGAGAGGGCGAGAACCGTAAGCCCGATCTCCTCTATATCGACCTGCAGCTCGTCCACGAGGTCACGAGCCCCCAGGCGTTCGACGGCCTACGGCTCGCCGGCCGCCCCGTGCGCCGCCCGGACCTCACCATCGCCACCGAGGACCACAACGTCCCCACAGTCGACATCGACAAGCCTATCGCCGATCCCGTGTCGCGGACGCAGGTCGAGACGCTGCGTCGGAACTGCGAGGAGTTCGGCGTCCGCCTGTACCCGATGGGCGATGCGGAGCAGGGCATCGTCCACGTGGTGGGGCCGCAGCTCGGGCTCACCCAGCCGGGGATGACCATCGTGTGCGGCGACTCGCACACCTCGACCCATGGCGCATTCGGTTCCATCGCGATGGGGATCGGCACCTCGGAAGTCGAACACGTCCTCGCCACGCAGACCCTCTCGCTGCGTCCGTTCAAGACGATGGCGGTCACGGTCACGGGCGAGCTCCGCCCGGGTGTGACGGCGAAGGATCTCATCCTCGCGGTGATCGCCCAGATCGGCACCGGCGGCGGGCAGGGCCACATCATCGAGTACCGCGGCGAGGCCGTGCGCAAGCTCTCGATGGAAGCGCGGATGACCATGTGCAACATGTCCATCGAGGCCGGTGCCCGCGCGGGCATGGTGGCCCCCGACGAGACCACGTTCGATTACGTCAAGGGCCGCGACCATGCCCCGAAGGGCGAGGATTGGGACGCTGCCGTCGAGTACTGGCGCAGCCTGCGTACGGACGACGACGCGGTGTTCGACACCGAGGTTGTCATCGACGGCTCGGCGCTCACCCCCTTCGTCACCTGGGGCACCAACCCGGGCCAGGGCGTGCCCCTCGGGGAGGCCGTGCCGTTCCCGGAGGACGCGGGGGATGACGACGCAGCCCTCGCCATCCGGAGCGCCCTCGATTACATGGATCTCGAGCCGGGCACGCCGATGCGCGAGATCAGTGTGGACGTGGTCTTCGTCGGCTCATGCACCAACGGGCGCATCGAGGACCTGCGTGCCGCCGCAGAGGTGCTTCGCGGACGGAAGGTCGCCGACGGCGTCCGGATGATGGTCGTCCCTGGCTCGGCACGCGTCCGCCTCCAGGCCATCGAGGAGGGGCTCGACGTGATCTTCGACGAGTCGGGAGCCGACTGGCGGCAGCCGGGCTGCTCGATGTGCCTGGGGATGAACCCGGACCAGCTCGCCCCCGGCGAGCGCTGCGCCTCCACCTCGAACCGCAATTTCGAAGGCCGCCAGGGCAAGGGCGGGCGCACCCACCTCGTCTCCCCGGAGGTCGCCGCGGCGACGGCGGTCGCGGGGCACTTCGCCGCGCCCGCCGATCTCGCCCCCGTGCGCGAGTCCGTCGGCGTTTAGCCTTCGCGCATTGGTCGAGAACGAACGACTCGAAGAAAAGGGAATCCCGATGGAAGCGATCATCAAGCACACCGGCGTCGGCGCCCCCCTGCGCCGGTCCAACGTCGACACCGATCAGATCATCCCCGCCGTGTACCTCAAGCGGGTCACCCGCACGGGCTTCGAGGACGGGCTGTTCTCCAACTGGCGCTCGAACGAGCCGGACTTCGTGCTCAACCAAGAGCAGTACAAGAGCGCCTCCGTGCTCGTCGCCGGGCCCGATTTCGGCACCGGCTCCTCGCGCGAACACGCGGTATGGGCGCTCATGGACTACGGCTTCCGCGCGGTGATCTCCTCGCGTTTCGCCGATATCTTCCGCGGCAATGCCGGCAAGGCGGGGCTCGTCGCGGCGCAGGTCGAGCAGAGCGATGTCGAGCTGCTCTGGAAGGTCATGGAGCAGCAGCCGGGCCTCGAGCTCACGGTCGATCTCGAGACGATGACCATCGCCGCGGGCGAGGTCACCGTGCCGTTCACTGTCGACGACTACACGCGCTGGCGCCTCATGGAGGGGCTCGACGACGTGGGGCTCACTCTGCGCTCGGAGGAGGAGATCACGGCGTTCGAGGCGACTCGTCCGTCCTTCAAGCCGGTCACCCTGTCCAGGTAGGTCTCCCGCGCGGCGCCGCCGCCGGGTAGAGCGCCGCGTGTCCGCCGCCGGCCGGGTGCTGGATTGCGGGGCGTCGCGGTACGCTTTTCGTAGCTAGACTAAGAGCCGATATCGATTGTGGCCCCGGGATTTCGGCCCGGGATTTCGGCCCGGGATTTCGGCCCGGGATTTCGGCCCGGGATTTCGGCCC
>NZ_DAINST010000101.1:0-5143 GCF_036741115.1 Dietzia sp. | reverse complement strand
GAGCAGAGGTCTGATCAACGGCCGATCATCGACGCAGGAAGCGACCGGAGGCGGACACAGTGAACAAGGCAGAGTTCATCAACGCGCTCGCCGAGCGCCTCGACGGCGACCAGCAGCTCGCGACCGAGGCGCTCGAGAACACCCTCGACATCATCGTGCGGACGATCGAGTCGGGGGAGAGCATCACCTTCATGGGATTCGGGATCTTCGAGAAGCGGTCGCGGGCTGCGCGCGTGGCCCGGAACCCGCACACCGGCGAGTCCATCCCGGTGGCCCCGACAATGACCCCCGTGTTCCGCCCCGGCCAATACTTCAAATCGGTCGTGCAGGGCACGAACAGCCTGCCGGACGACCGCCTCGCGGCGAAGCGGACCAGCTCCCACAAGTCCTTCGCGCAGCCCGAAAACACGGCGGGCGCGGCGGCGACGACTCCGGTGGCGGCGGTCGACGGCACGCCGAGCGATCCCTCAGCCACACCCGCCAAGCGCGGAACAAAGCGCAGCGCCCGCTAGCCGGGAGGCCGGCCAGATCCTGCTCGGATCCGTGCCGGCCGACCCGCCGCACGGGCCCGACGCGTTATGTCCGCGGGAGAGGGCTCTGTAGATAGTCGGCGCCGACGAGCTTTCCCCCGGAGAAGCTCAGCGTCCACTGGCCGCCCTTCTTCGTGGAAAAATCTCGGCCGGCGAGATCCGTGCCCTCGGCGAGCCGCTCGAGCGCCAGTGGAATGGCCGTGCCCTGCGAGCTGAGTACACGGATCGCGCCCTTGCCGTCGATCGAGCCGTGTACCGAATACGCGAGGATCGTAGCCGCCGCGGAATCGGGGTCGGCCTCGGCGGCGATGTCGCCGATGCTCTCGTCGATCTCGATCTCCACGCCGAGCTTGTCGGCGATGGGCTCGACGCTCTGCACGCAGCGCACGGGCTCGGCCGAGACCACCGCGCTCACCCCGAAGGACTCGAGCTGGGGGACGAGGAACTCGGCCTGCAGCATGCCCTTGCGATCGAGCGGCCGGAGAAGGTCATCGCCCTTCCACTTCGCGCGGTTGCCGGCGCGGGCGTGGCGGACGAGGATCACCTGTCGCACGGTGGCCGCGTGCGGCTCGGCGATCTCGGCGAATCGGGCGAGAACCCTCTCGTCGAGCTCGTAGGACACCCGCTCGGTCGCGTCCGCGACCGGTAGCCACTCAAGGGCTTCGCACTCGTCGGAGGGGACGAACTCTCCGCCGGTCGAACGCGCCGCCCAGTACCAGACGCTTTTCTTCGCGCCGTTGGTGAGCTGATACGAGGAGGTGCCGATGTATTGGCCGAGGATCGAGCGGTGGCCCGTCTCTTCTTCCAATTCTCGTACGGCGGCCGTGGAGAGTGTCTCGCCCTCATCGACCTTGCCCTTGGGCAGAGACCAGTCGTCGTACCGCGGGCGGTGGACGACCGCGACGGTGAGGCCTGCGGCGTCATCCATGCGATAGAGCACGGCACCTGCGGCAAACACGGACCGCTCGGGGTCGAACGCGATCGGTTTCTCTTCGGCGTTGAACTTCTGCTTCTTCTGCGCGGCCATCAGTTGCGGATGCCCCCGTGCTCGGCGAGGAGCACCATCTGGAGGTCCCGCTCGTTGCTGCGGTCCTCCGGGAAGCGGCGCCACGTGTCGTCCGGCATGAGGTGCCAGCTCCTCGTGTTCGGGTCGAAGGCGATGTCGAAGATATTCTCGAGCTTTCCCTGGAGTCGTGGATCGGAGACCGGCGTGATCACCTCGACACGGCGGTCGAGGTTGCGGTGCATCATGTCGGCGGAGCCGATGTAGACCTCGCCACCGGCCTTGAACGAGAAGATGCGGGAGTGCTCGAGGAATTCGCCGAGCACGGAGCGGACCTCGATGGTCTCGCTCAGCCCGGGCACGCCGGCGCGGAGGCTGCAGATGCCGCGCACGAGGATCTGCACGGGCACCCCGGCGCGCGAGGCCCGGTACAGGGCATCGATGACCTGCTCGTCGACAAGCGCGTTGGCCTTGACCCGGATGCCCGCATCGTGGCCCTGGCCCGCGAGCTCGATCTCGCGTTCGATTCGCTCGACGATGCCCTTGCGGATGCCCTCGGGCGCGACGAGCAGGCGGCGGTACTTCGACGGGTACGAGTATCCGGTGAGGTAGTTGAACAGCTCCGACAGATCGGCCGTGATGTCCTCGTCGGAGGTGAACAGGCCGACGTCCTCGTAGAGTCGCGCGGTCTTGGGGTTGTAGTTGCCGGTGCCGATATGGCAATAGCGGCTCAGGCGATCGCCCTCGTCGCGCACCACGAGCGAGGTCTTGCAGTGCGTCTTGAGCCCGAGGAGGCCGTAGACCACGTGCACGCCCGCGCGCTCGAGCTGCCTTGCCCAGCGGATGTTGTTCTGCTCGTCGAAACGTGCCATGAGCTCGACGAGCACAACGACCTGCTTGCCCGCCGCCGCCGCCTCGATGAGAGCGTTGACCACCGGCGAATCGCCCGAGGTGCGGTAGAGCGTCTGCTTGATCGCCAGGACCTTGGGATCGGCGGCCGCCTGCTCGAGGAAACGTTGCACGGTGGTGGAGAAAGAATCGTAGGGGTGGTGGACGAGCACATCGCTCTCGCGGAGCGAGGCGAAGATGCTGCGTTCGGCCTCGCCCTCGCCGAACGCCGTGGGAGTGGACGGCACCCACGGCTTCTCCTTGAGATCGGGCCGGTTGACGCCGTAGATCTGCATGAGCGCCGTGCGGTCGATGAGCCCCCGGTGCTGGATGACCTCCTCGTCGCTGACCTCGAGCTCGGACATGAGCAGGCGGAGCATGCGCTCGGTCATGTCCTCGGCGATCTCGAGGCGCACCACCGAGCCGAAGCGGCGGCGCGCGAGCTCGCGCTCGAGGGCCTTGAGCAGGTCCTCGTCTCGGTCCTCCTCGACCGCGAGGTCGGCGTTGCGGGTGACCCGGAAGACGTGGCATTCGACGATCTCGGTGCCGTGGAAGAGCATCTCGAGATGCGCGGCGATGACCTCCTCCGCGGGCACGAAGACAGTCTCCCCGGTCTCCGCGCGGTCGAGCCGAAGGAAACGCGGCACGTTGTTTGGGATCTTGACACGCGCGAAGTGCTCCTGCCCCGATTCGGTCTCGCGCACGGTGACGGCGAGGTTGAGGCTCAGCCCCGAGATGTACGGGAACGGGTGCGAAGGATCGACCGCGAGCGGCGTGAGCACGGGGAAGATCCGGTCGTGGAACTGCTGCGAGAGCTCGTCGCGCTCGCTGGGGCCGAGGTCTGCCCACGGGAGGATGAGCACGCCCTGCTCCGCCAGCTCGGGCAGGATTCCGTCGACGAGGACGCGGTCCTGCTCGGCGCTGAGCTCGGCGGTCCTGATCCCGATGAGCCGCAGCTGATCCTCCGGCGTCTTACCATCCGCCGAACGCACCGTGAGACCGGAGTCGTTGCGGCGCTTGAGGCCCGCGACGCGGACCATATAGAACTCGTCGAGGTTCGACGAGAAGATGGAGACGAATTTGAGCCGCTCGAGCAGCGGCTGGCGCTCATCTCCTGCCATGGCGAGCACGCGCGCGTTGAAGTCGAGCCAGGAGAGCTCGCGGTTGCGGTACCGGTCGTCGGGCAGACCCTGCTGGGCGACTGCGGACGCCTGGGCGGGGTCTCCGGGGGACGCGCTGGGGGAATTGCTCGAGGAATTCTTGGCGGAATTTCTGGGGGATTCGGCTTCGCTCACCCCACCAGTTTGCCGAATGTTCTCCAGTCGGCGCGAGGCCGGTCCTGAGCTACCGCGCGGCGTCGCGCTCGCGGGCGTCCGCGGGCTCAGCCGTTAGGGCCGCAGACGGGCCCGTGGTGCTCCTGCTCGACCGTCCCTCGCGCCGCGCACGTGGGGATCCGCCCATGACGGAGCGCGCCGTATCGCCCACGCGGTCAAGCGCCTCAGCCGTGCGGGGCCCGAGAGCGCCGAGTTCGGCGATGTGCTCGAGAGAATCCACGTCCCGCCGGATCCCCATCGGGGCCGGCTCGAGAGCGACGGCGCCCGCGGCCGCGAAATCCGCCGCCGAGCGGGGCCCGAAGAACGTGCGCAGGTCCACGGTGTTCGAGAACGTCGCGGCGGTGGTGCCGAGGCCGTCGGCGTCGGGGACGTATCCCCGGAACGATGCACCAGGGCCGGCTCCAGCCGCTTCGAGCACCTCGGCGACGTCGGCGGAGGTGATCCCCGGTACGTCCGAGGCGAGCACCGCGACGTTCTCCGCGCGCCGCGCCGCCCAATCGAGTCCGAGAGCCGCGGCCCTGCGGAACGTCGAATCCCCGCCGGAGACGACCGGAGCGGGGGCGGAGAAGGGACCCGCGGAAGGAATGCCCGCCCGCGGTGCTGCTGGGTGTGCGTCGGTTTCCGGGGCGAGTCCCGCGGCGACGTCTGGCCCGAACTCCGGGACGATCTCTGCGCCGAGGGAGCGGGCGAGCGCGGCGAGCTCGGGATCCGCGGTGACCACGGCGAAGGAGATCACCCGCGCGCGGCAGCCACCCGGCATCCCATTTCCGATCCGCGCAGCCCCGGCCACGGCCTCGAGCACGTCCCCGAGCATCGCGCGCACGAGGAGCCGTCGCTCGGCGTCTGGGAGCTGCGCCGACATCCGCGATTTCGCGCGGTGCAGCGGCTTGGCGGGGACGGCCACGGCCCAGCTCGCAGGGAGGTCCCGGACCTCGTCCGGGAGCCGCTGCGCGCCTGCCGGATCCCCGTGATTGTGGCGCATTTGACCCATCGTGCCACAGGGGGTCGGGTACCTTGGTGCTGCATATCGACGGCGGCGAATGGCAGGAGCGGGAAATGGTTCGTGTGGCTGTCATGGGCTCGGGGTCGTGGGGCACCGCAGTCGGAAAGGTCCTCGCGGACGGAAACAACGACGTGGTCATGTGGGCCCGGCGGGATTCCGTGGCCACCGAGATCTCCGAGGGGCACAGCAACGAGCGCTACCTCCCCGGCATCGCCCTCCCGGAGTCGATGTGCGCGACCTCCGATGCGGCGGCCGCGCTCGAGGGCGCCGATGTCGTCGTGCTCGGCGTCCCGGCGCAGTCGCTAGCAGAGAATCTCCGGGCGTGGAAGCCACTCCTTCCGCCGGACGCCGGCTATGTCTCGCTCACCAAGGGCGTGGAGACGGC
>NZ_DAINST010000100.1:2159-8579 GCF_036741115.1 Dietzia sp. | reverse complement strand
ACTACTGGCGCCTCCCGCTGCCCGCCGATCTCGAGCCCGGCGAGCACACCGCGGAGATCACGGCCACCGACCGCTACGGCAAGACCTACACCGAGAAGTTCGCCTTCACGGTCACGGCGGACGACGCCGCGAAGTAGTCGGGTAGCCGGCACATAGGCGTCGGATACCTGCCGATACGACCAGGCCGGGCCGCCCGTGGATCATCGTCCCCGGGCGGCCCGGCCTGTTCGTGGTCTACGCGCACCGGCCTCCGGCTCGTAGGCTTTGACCCGACACGGATCGAATACCGGGGAGGTAGGGCGATGGCAGGCGGAGACGAGAACGTAGCGACCCTCGAGGAACTGATCGAGGCGCTCGACGCCGGGCAGATCATCGCCGGAGGAAGCCCGCTGCACGCGGCGATACACGCGCAGTCCCAGCGCGCGCTGCGGATCACCGGCGAGCTCAATGGCTCGTACCACGACGAAGAGGAGGTCCGCGGGCTGCTCTCCGAGCTGTTGGGCGCGCCCGCCGCGGAGGGCTTCCGCGTTTTCCCGCCGTTCTATACGGACTTCGGCCGCAATACCCGGATCGGCCGCGACGTCTTCATCAACATGGGCTGCAAGTTCCAGGACCAGGGCGGGATCACCATCGGCGACCGCGCGCTCATCGGCCACAACGTGCTCATCGCGACGCTCAACCACGCGATGGATCCCGCCCGCCGCGCGGACATGGAGCCCCATCCCGTGAGTATCGGCGCCGACGCGTGGATCGGTGCGAACAGCACCATCCTGCCGGGCGTGAGCATCGGCGACGGCGCGGTGATCGCCGCCGCCTCTGTTGTGACCCGTGACGTGCCGGCCGGCATGCTCGCCGTCGGCTCGCCGGCGAAGGTCGTGCGCGAGGTCGTGCCGGAGTAGCGCAGCACGGCCCGCATGTGGCGAGCCACCCCTGGATGACGGCCCAGGTCCGCGAGCTACAGGCCGCCGCGCTCGGTGCCGGTAAAGGAGCGCACGATGTCCGGGATCTCCTCGTGGATCGGCGTCCCGGCGCCCTGCCGCTCAGTGTTCGCCGCGACGGCCAGGCCCGCAGCGGAGGCGGCAAGGTGGCAGCCCGCCAGATCGGCGTCGGCATCGGCGCCGGCGCACGAGGCGTGCATGCGGCGCTCGAGCTGCCGATCGATGGCGGAGCGTAGGCCCGGGGGGATGCGCTGTCCGTCGTCATGGGCGGCGCGAAGCAGGTCGTAGCCGAGGTCGTGCGACTTGCAGGCGTGGTCGAAGCTCGCGGGGAGCGCGACCGGCGAGGAGCAGTTGCCGTCGGCGCGCTCGGCGAAGCCATCGGGGGTGAGCACGGGCTCGTAGCCGAGCGCGGCGATGGTCTCGGGGGAGAAGTAGTCGAGGCCCGGGGTGTCCTCGGAGAGGAGCGTCGCCGCGCGCAGTGCGGGCTCGGTGGGGAGCGGACCCTGCTGGGCGGGGCTGTCCTTGTTGTCGTCGGCGGATGCTCCGGCTGGGCTGATCGCGATCGCTGCCAGGCTGGCGATGGCGACGAACTTCCAGCCCTGCGAGCGTAGGCGTCGGTGGCGTGCGGGTTTGTGCATAGCTTCTGTGTCGAGGCCGGGGCGTCGCGGTAGGTCCGCGGCGGTCCCGGCTGCCCTTTCTGGAGCAACCGTCCGAGCGTACTGGATCTCGGGGCGAAATCACACGAGGCGTGAGAGGCGTCGCACACTCGGCGCGAGGCTTACGGGTTCGCCGTGGATGCCGAAACGCGTGGTACCGGAACGCATTCGGCGGGCGGGACAATGGGATCGTAGCTGTGTTCGGTGCCGGGGGCGGCGGACTCGGAGCCGGGAAGGGCGGCGAGCACGCCTGCCGCTCGGGCGGGGTCGCGGAGGAGGCCCCACGAGACAGAGCCCACGGGATCTCCGGGGTTGAGGGCGGAGACCGCGCACGAGTTCGGCAAGCCTGCGGGAGCGGCGTAGGGGTGGGCGTCCTCGCCTGGCCGGCCCTGCCACAGCACGGCGTCGACCCTGCCTGCGAGCGCGGGGTCCGCGAGTGCCGCGGCCCCGGACTGCGCGCCGAGGCTCTCGCCCTGGACGACGAGCTTCGGGCGCTGGTTCTCGGGCATGGCGGCGATGTGCTCGGTGACTCCCGAGATGAGTGCGCGGGCCGAGTTCACGGCGCGGGCCGGGTCGAGGACGAACACGGCGGCCGAGGGTGCGCGCGAATAGCGCACCGCGACGGTGGCGATGTCGCCGCCGGCCCACCGCTCGAGCGCATCGGCCTCGTCGGGATCGACCCAGCCCGAGCCGGTAGGCAGGGCGATGACGAGGACTTGCCTGTCGAATCCGCCGCTCACGTCTAGGCGGTCGACGGCCTCGCCGGCGGCTACTGCGGGGTCGGCGCCGGGGGTGTCGACGTAGGTGCGCACTGCGCCGAGCGGTGACGGGTCCTGGAGGACGAGCTCGGGGCTCTGCCGCAGCGGACCGGAATCGAAGGCCCACCAGGCGAGGCCGGAGAGGGAGGAACCGAGGAAGTAGAAGCCGGCGATGACGGCGAGGATGCCCATCGCTACCTGGCAGAGGACGCCCGCTGCGCGAGCGGCGATCGCCCTGGCTGCGACGCCGAGCGGTACGCGGCGCCTTGTGCGGCTGGCGGGGCGTGGCCGTGACAGTTGGAGGGGGTGGGGGAGCATGCGCGCGGTGGGCCGAATCGCCGGCGGGGCCTGGACTACCACGGGAACCGCTCCTCGACCGGGGCGCCGCGGTGCTGGCGCAGTGTGTTGGCCTCGACGGCGAACTCGGCGACGGAGGCCGCCGTGCGGCAGCTCCCGTACTCCAAGGCGCCCAGCGGGTTATGGGCCGGGGCGCACGAGGCCGCCATGCGCTCGCCGAGTTGCCTGTCGAGCGCCGGACGCAGATCGGCGGGGATCTGGGCGCCGCCTGCATGGGCGATGCGGAGCAGGTCGTAGCCGAGATCGTGGGTCTTGCACGGCGTCTCGAAGCTCGTGGGGAGCGGAACCGGCGAGGAGCAGTCGCCGTCGGGCCGGAGAGCGAGGGCGCCATCGGGCGTGTTGCCGTCCGTTCCGTTCGTGCCCACTGCCGGGGAAGTCTCGGGCGCGTACCCCAGCGCGGCGACCAGCTCGCGGGAAAAGTACGCGGTGTCGCGCTCGCCGGCGGCTAGGTTCTTACCAGCGCTGACGGCGTCCACCGCAGCCACGGACGCCGCCGCGGACCCTCCGGCGCCCGAAGAGGCGCCGGTGGACGGCGGCGCGGAGCCGACCGAGGGCGAAGCGGCGGCCGCCGCCGACGGCGTCGCCGTGTGCGCGAGTGCGCCGAAGGCGGTGGCGGCCGCGGCAATCGCGATCCCCGCCGCGACGATCACGATGGCTCGGCGGTCGAGCTTCCGCGGCCCGGGAGCCTCGGCAGGCGTAGAGACGGAGGCGGAACAATCGGTGCGGGCGGTCGGCGTGCTGCGAGGGTTGCTGTCCATGCCGAGCAAGCTATGTAGGTGCGCCCGCGGCGTGGATCCCCTGAGCAGGGGATTTCCGCCTCACCTCGCAGGGTTAACCCCAGGGGATTAGGGGAAAGTCACCCTCTGGGGTGATTACCCGGGAGGCTGCGCCCCATAGCGTCGTGGGCATGAAGAAAGAGAAGACCGCGCCCGGCGAGCGGGCCGCCAAGCAGGCGAAGGCTGCCAAGGCCACGAAGGCCGTGGCGAACTCCCGACCAGGCCGCTCGACGCGCCGCGCGCTCGCCCCGCATTGGCCGGAGCTCCTCTTCGTCGCGGTGGCACTCATATTCTTCGCGATCACGTGGCCGACGATGTCGATGACCCACCACGTGATCGTCGGCCTCGTCCCGATCCTGTCGATGCTCGCCACGTGGCCGATCGCGACGATCCGCTACCTCCCGTTTGGATCGTGGGCGGTCGTGGCGTTCTCGTGCCTCGTCATCGTCCCCGCTCATTCGAACCCCGATTTCGCCCTCGGCTGGCCGGTGACCTTCCACCTCGCGCTCGCGATCACGCTCGCCGCGGTAGTGCTCACCTGCGACGTCAAACGCGTGGGAATAGCAGTGGCGGTGACGGCGGCGCTCCAGCTGCTGGGGCCGCGCTTCGATATCAAGATCGGTTGGTTCTTCGGGGCGCTCATGTTCGCCGCGGTGATCTTCCTGATCCGCTGGCTCGTGGTGTCGCGGCGACAGCTCGCCACGTCGAACGTCCAGCTCGCGCAGGAATCGGCGCGCTCGGAGGCACAGTCCGACCTGCGCATCGTCGCCGAGGAGCGGAACAAGCTCGCCCGCGACTTGCACGATGTGGTCGCCCACCAGATGTCGATGATCGTGGTGCAGGCGCAGTCCGCGCCCTACCGCCTCCAGGGTGTGACCCCGGGGATCCACGCCGAGTTCGACACGCTTGCCGAGACCGCGCGCAGCGCTCTCGACGAGGTGCGCTCGCTGCTCGGTGTGCTGCGCACCGATGCCGAGACCACCGAGGTCGCGCCCGTCGGCGCCGACCAGATCCTCCCGACGCTCACCACCGCGCGCCGCTCCGGCGTGGACATCTCGTGGAACATCGACGGCGACCTCGAATCCGTCGATGAGACCACGGGGGTCGTGCTCCATCGTGTGCTCCAGGAATCGCTGTCCAACGCGGCGCGGCACGCGCCGGGTGGTCCGGTGGTGGTGAACCTCGACATAGATAGAGGACCTGCGGGCGAGGGCGGGCAGGCGAACGCGAGCCTCGAGGTCGACAACGGTCCCGCCGCGCCCGGCGCGCTGATTTCGCCCGGTTCCGGCGGTGGCTCGGGAATCCCCGGGATGTCCGCGCGCGTGCAGGCCGTGGGAGGCGCGTTCTCCGCGCTCTCCGCCTCGGACGGCGGGTTCACCGTGACGGCCCGCGTGCCCTTCCGGGGCCGCGCCCGATGAGCGCGGGGCTGCGGGGCGCCTGGCGAAGAGATGCCTGTTTGATATCCGCCCGGCCGTTTGCAACTTGGTCGATGGCCGCACCGCCGGCGACACTCGCAACTAGGGTGGCCCCATGCCCATCAAGGTGATGATCGTCGACGACCAGGTGATGGTCCGGCAGGGATTCGCCGCACTCCTCGGCGCGCAGGACGACATCGTCGTGGTCGGCGACGCCTCCGATGGCGCCGCGGCGGTGGAGGCGGTGCGATCCCTACAGCCCGACGTCATCTTCATGGATGTGCGAATGCCCGAGGTCGACGGCCTCGAGGCGTCACGGCGGATTCTTGCTTCGGGGATCGATCCGAAGCCGCGGATCATCATGCTCACCACGTTCGACCTCGACGATTACGTGTACGAGGCGCTGCGGATCGGCTGCTCAGGGTTCCTGCTCAAGGACGCGCCGGCCGAAGAACTCTTCCGCGCGGTGCGGCTCGTGGTCGAGGGGGAGGCGCTTCTGGCGCCGACCGTGACTCGGCGGCTCATCGAGGACGCGATGTCGCGGCGCGCCCAGCCGCGGCACGAGCCGCGCGCGCTGGCCTCCCTCACCCCGCGCGAGCGCGAGACACTCGAGCAGATCGCCACGGGCCGCTCCAACGCGGAGATCGCGGACACGCTGTATATCTCCGAGGAGACGGTCAAGACCCACGTGCGGCGCGTGCTGCAGAAGCTCGCCCTCCGCGACAGGGCGCAGGTCGTGGTCTACGCCTACGAGAACGGAGTGGTCTGACGCGGGAGGTCCCCCTCGCTCGGCCTCCGGCATCGACGCAGACGTGACCACGCCGTGGGTTCCGCCTCCCGGCGGAACCCACGGCGTGGTTCTTGATGTGAATTTACTCCCCGCCGCCGACCAGCGAGCCGGTGAAGGCCTCGTAGAAGCCCTCGACTGCCGAGAGGCCGGCACTGATCATGCCCCGCGCGAAGGTGAACATGTTGCCAACGACCATTTCGATGGAACCCATGAGTGTTTCTCCCTGAATGAGTGTGAGCCGTGGAGGCCCTGGTGGACTGACGATGTGAGCTCGTCAGTAGGTATATCCCAGAAACTGGGGAGTGTGTTACAGATCACACTATTGGGGGTACGGGGCGCTCGGCCTGCGAGGCCCGAACGTAGTCGGGCGTTCGTAGTGTGTGAATTCGCGACTAAATCGAACGTGGGCCCCACCCGAAAAACGGGTGGGGCCCACGAGGCTCTCCGGTCTAGCCGGAGTGGCTGCTACTTCTGGAGCGAGCCGGAGATGACCGTGTAGAAGCCCTCGACGGCCTTGAGGCCGGCGTTGATGAGGCCCTGCGCGAAGCCGAAACCGTTGTTGGCGATGTCCTGGATGGAACCCATGATGTGTCTCCTTGAGTGTTGGTGTTCGGGCCTAGGTGGCCCGGAAGTGTGGATGGCCACCGGAGAGTGTCCGGTCGGCCGTGGCCCACAAGGCTCTCCGGTCTAGCCGGAGTGGCTGCTACTTCTGGAGCGAGCCGGAGATGAC
>NZ_DAINST010000100.1:0-2059 GCF_036741115.1 Dietzia sp. | reverse complement strand
AGCCGAAACCGTTGTTGGCGATGTCCTGGATGGAACCCATGATGTGTCTCCTTGAAGTCGTGGTGCCTTTGTTGGCGTGGCGCCCGGATCAGAACAGAATCATTTCTCCGGGGCGCTGTGCCTGAGGCGGCTAACCTCTTCACGCAACCTATCGGAGCCCCCTGCGAATTTCGTTACCGCTCCGTGTCGAAATCCCGAGAAATCCACGACCCGGTCAAAGTTGGACGATTAACCAAAACTATTAATAGCTGCGAAAACGCGCCTCTGTACCTCGTTAGCTTCCCTTAGTGTGATTTGGCTCACATAACGTTTCGGTAACCCGCGAGGGTGTTCGCTTGACCCTTCCGCGGTGTGAAGCCCTTGGGTGGACACCGAGGAGGCGGGTTCGAATGCCATATGGATTACAAGGGTCCAACGCGGGAACGGCCGTTGCCGCCGCGTTGACTGGTGGGGTGAATGCCTCCGCCCGGCTCCGCGCCGCGCTCCCGGCGGAGAGTGCGCCCGCGCCGGAATATGTCCCGCTGCTCGTGAGTCGGCTCGGTACGGAGCCCGACTTCTTCGTCCGCGACATGCTCACGTAGGCACTCTTACGACACCCCACGGATTCCGTACTTCCACTGCTCCGCGCGAAACTCGACTCCACCTGCGCGCAGGCGCGAGCCCAGGCGCTACATGCGCTGTCGAAGATCAAGGCGCCGGAGTCCTGGGGGTGGATTACCGATGTATTGATTGCCGATCCCGACGATGCGGTGGCCATGTCGGCGTGGAGGGCCGCCGTCATCCTCATTCCCGAATCCGAACGCGAACGGCTCGCGTGGACCCTGGCGGGGCAATTGCGGCGAGGGTCGGCGGGGATGCAGCGCGCGCTCGCGATGGCGTTCCGGGAGCTCGGGGGCGCAGCCGAGCCGGTGCTCGAAGCGGTGGCCTCGGGAAATATCCGCAGTGTGACTTCCGGGAACATCATCGGTGCAGGTGAGGGCGCGGGTCACGGGCAGGTTTCGGGAGAATCGGCGTCGGAAGATGGAGAGAAGGTCGATCCCGGGGTGGCTGAATGGCGACGGGCGCACGCCCGTGCGTCCCTGCATTTACTCCGGGATCCGGAGGCAGATTTCCGGCGGCTGCTCCACATCGAGGCGCTCCGAACGCTCGGCATGTCGTTGGCCGAGATGGGGCGGGCGCTCGCCGGCTCGCAAGGAGCCGGAGCTTCTACGGGGAATGGGCCTGCAGACGTCGACGCCGGCACGACCCTCGGCCATCTGATCGCGGAAACGCGTGAGCGAATTGCCCGCGAGCAGGACACTCTCGCCCGACTCGAACGGCTCGCGGCGGGCGGACCCGCAGACTGGGCGGAGGTACTCGACGCGATCGCCGGGATTTCTGCGCTGCGCGGCGACGATCCGGCAGCGCGGCAGCGCGTGGCACTCGATGCGCCGGGGCTCGCGATCGATGCGTCGGAGCTCGTCGCGGCGAGGCTCGCGGAGCGCGACGACAACGTCGCCGGGGCGCTGGGCTGGGCGCTCGCGCGCTCGGGGGATGCGGCGGCCGCGGCGCTGGCTTGGGCCGCACGGGCCGAGGGTCCGGAACTGCGGCGGGGCGTACTCCGCGCGCTGTCCTCGCTGGACGGCGATGAAGCGAAGGACGCTCTTTTGACGTTGCTACGTGACCCCGAGCCGGATAATCGTTCGCGGGCCGCGCTCGTTCTCGCCCGACGCGGATCGAAGGCTTCGCGGGAGAAACTGCTGGCGGTGCTCATGGAAGGGCGCAGCGACATCGAGGCGGCCGAGGCGCTCTCGGACCTTGCAGGCGGGGCCGCGGGCGAGGCGCTGCTGGCGGCCGAGTACGGCGCGCGGCTCGCGGATCCGGGAACGGCGGTCGAGTCCCGCCGGCGCCTGGTGCAGGCGCTCGCCGAACTCGGCCCGGGCGCCGGAGGGCGACGCTGCTCTCCGTGCCAGCGCGGCGATCGGGGATACGCAGGTCGCGCTCACTGCGCGGGCGATCCTCGACGCCCGAGCGGGCTAGCGAGCGCTGCTGCCTCTATCTCCCGGGGCCCAAATTCTTG
>NZ_DAINST010000099.1:0-8586 GCF_036741115.1 Dietzia sp. | reverse complement strand
AGCGGCACGGCGGCGACGCCGGCGCCGTAGAACTCGACGAACTTGCCGACGACGCCGTGCTGGCGGAGCATCTCGGTGATCGTGAGGACGACGTCCGTGGCGGTCACGCCCGGCTGGATCTCACCCGAGAGCTTGAAGCCGACGACGCGCGGGATGAGCATCGAGATGGGCTGGCCGAGCATCGCGGCCTCGGCCTCGATGCCGCCGACGCCCCAGCCGAGAACGCCGAGGCCGTTCTCCATGGTCGTGTGCGAGTCGGTGCCGACACAGGTATCGGGGTAGGCCTGGCCGTCACGCACCATGATCGAGCGCGCGAGGTACTCGATGTTGACCTGGTGGACGATGCCGGTGCCCGGGGGGACGACCTTGAAGTCGTCGAACGCCGTCTGGCCCCAGCGGAGGAACTGGTAGCGCTCCCCATTGCGCTCGTACTCGATCTCGACGTTGCGCTCGAAGGCCTCAGGGCCGCCGAAGGCCTCGATGATGACCGAGTGGTCGATGACCATCTCGGCCGGGGCCAGCGGGTTGACCTTGTTCGGGTCGCCACCGAGGTTCTTGACGGCCTCACGCATCGTGGCGAGGTCGACGATGCAGGGCACGCCGGTGAAGTCCTGCATGATCACGCGGGCAGGCGTGAACTGGATCTCGGTCTCCGGGTTCGCCTTGGGATCCCAACCGGCGATGGCCTTGATGTGATCGGAGGTCACGTTCGCGCCATCCTCCGTGCGGAGGAGGTTCTCGGCGAGGACCTTGAGGGAGTAGGGAAGCTTCTCCACTCCGGGCACGGCCGAAAGGCGGAAAATCTCGTAGCTGTCCTCGCCAACCTCTAGGGTTCCGCGAGCGTCGAAGCTGTTCTGGCTAGCAGTCACGTCGGCTCCACTCGTTGTTCGATTGAATTTCTTCTTCGCGATCCCCGGGCAGGGGAAACGCCGAAGGCGTCGATCGGGACGCGGCCGTATTATCGAAGCCTCGACAAGCCGGGCCGCCTACCCGTGCGAGCACTTACTCTATTGTGTACCCACATCGTCCGCACTGGCACCCAACTTACCAGTACGCCCGTTATATTTAAAGACGGGACACGCCGGGACACGCGCCCGTCTTGCACTACGTCGAGGTAGGCACGTGGCACGATAAACGCCGTGGACGATCTCGAGAACATCCCCAAGGCCGACCGGCCGCCGATGCCCTTCCTCAAGGACACGTGGCAGCCGTGGGAGGACTACGCCAAGGTCGATGCCGACCTTGATCAGGGGAATGTCTCAGCACCGGCCGAGCTCGTGCCCGCGCTCGAACAGATAACCTCCGACGCGCAGTCGCAAGGGGTCGATCTCAAGATCGTGTTCACGCAGGAGGAGCTCCCCGTTGCCGCATGGGGTCGCGACCTCGCGGTGCGGCTCTCGCAGGACCACGCGGGGACCATCGTCGTGTTCACCCCCGATGCGATCGGTTCGCAGTCCGATTCGATCTCGCGGGCCAAACTCGAATCGGCGCAGGACGACGCTTACCGCGAGGGCGATCCCATCGCGGCAGCGGCGGTCTACGAGCACAAGGTCACCACGCCGGCTCCGCCCTGGGGGCTCATCACCGGAGCGGTCATCATCGTCATGCTCCTCGCCGTCGTCGCGTTCGTGCTCGCGCTGCGCCGAAGGACGCGCGGCTAGCCCGTTCCCGCCACACGTCCGATTCACCGAACGCCAATGGCGCTGGGCCAAGTACGTTGGCCGGTAGGGTTGCCCTACCCGCCGGGGTCGACGACGAAGAGCGCCGGTAGGCCCCCGACGAGGTTCGGCAGAAGAGTTCGACAAAGGAGTACCGGTCCGTGACCGACATCATTTCCAGCACGTCCAGCTCGCGTTCTTCCGGCGCTGGCGATGCCGAAGTCCTCGAGCAGCTCCTGTATCAGGTCAAGAAGGTCATCGTCGGTCAGGACGCGATGCTGGAGATGGTCCTCGCCGGGCTGCTCGCCCGCGGCCACGTACTCCTCGAAGGCGTGCCGGGCGTCGCGAAGACGCTCACAGTGGAGACCTTCGCCAAGGTCATCGGCGGTTCCTTCGCCCGCATCCAGTTCACCCCCGATCTGGTCCCCGCGGACATCGTGGGCACGCGAATCTACCGCCAGTCGAGCGAGGTCTTCGACGTCGAGCTCGGGCCGGTCTTGGCGAACTTCGTCCTCGCCGACGAGATCAACCGCGCACCCGCCAAGGTGCAGTCCGCGCTCCTCGAGGTCATGGCCGAGGGCCACGTGTCCGTCGGCGGCGAGACCTTCGAGGTGCCCAAGCCCTTCCTCGTGCTCGCGACCCAGAACCCTATCGAGAACGAGGGCGTCTACCCGCTTCCCGAGGCCCAGCGCGACCGCTTCGTCTTCAAGCTCCTCGTCGACTACCCGAGCCCGGAGGAGGAGCGGGAGATCGTCTACCGCATGGCGAGCACCCCGCCCACCGCCGAGCGTCTCCTCGACACCGAGCAGCTCGCGGCGATCCAGGACCGCGTCCGCGAGGTCTTCGTCCACCACTCGCTCATCGACTACGTCGTCCGGGTCGTCGACGCCACCCGTTCGCCCGAGCGTTTCGGTCTCGCCGATGTCGACCGCTGGCTCTCCTACGGCGCGTCGCCGCGCGCGACGCTCGGCGCCATCAACACCTCCCGCGCCCTCGCGCTCATCCGCGGCCGCGATTACGTCGTCCCGCAGGACGTCGTCGACGTGCTGCCCGCCGTCCTCCGCCATCGCCTCGTGCTCACCTACGACGCCCTCGCCGACGAGGTGGACGCCGAGCAGATCATCGGTCACGTGCTCGCGACGGTGCCGCTGCCGCAGGTGTCCGCGTCGGCCGCGCCGGTCAATCTGCCGCCGCAGGCCGCCGCTGCCCGCCAGCAGGGCGCCGCGCCTCAGCAAGGGATCCAGCACGGTGCTCAGGCGCAGGCACCCGGCCAGTACGCGTACCCGTCCCGGGCTCAGGGCCAGCCGGGCGGTCAGTACCAGGCCCAGGCCCCGGGCCAGTTCCAGGCCCAGCAGCTCCAGTACCCGGGCCGTCACGCCGGCCAGTACCCGCAGGGCCCGCAGGCGGCGGGCCCCGGCGGCTTCCCCCAGCAGCCGCCGCAGGCGCAAGCCCATACTCAGGCACAGGGGCAGGAACAGGGGCACGCTCAGGCCCATGACGCCGGAGGCCGCACCGCTCAGGACGCCCAGGCACATCAGGATCCCCACAGCAATCGGCCAGAGCAGGATCTCCAGGGACGGCAGGTCGATGAGCCCTCCGGTACCCAGGACACCTCCGGCGCCGACGGCTCCGACCCGCGCCACGCGCAGGACTAGTCGGGCGGTTCCACATGCGTACGTCCCTCTTCCGGGCGCGGCCCGGGGTCCCCGCCGCGAGCGAAACCGACAGCGTCGGCCGTCGCGACCGCCCCGGAGCCACCGGCAGTTCCCGAGCCTCGGACAGGGCGACCTCGCCCCGCACCCGCGAACAACTCGCGCGACTCGAGCTCAGCGTTATGCGCAAGATCGACGGCGTGCTCCTCGGTAACTACCAGGGCCTCATCCCCGGTCCCGGTTCCGAGCCGGGGGAGAGCCGCGAGTACGAGCTCGGCGACGACGTTCGACTCATGGACTGGTCTGTCACCGCGCGCACCGCGGTACCGCACGTGCGCCAGCCCATCGCGGACCGCGAGCTCGAGACGTGGATCCTCGTCGACCTCTCACCTTCGATCGACGTGGGTAGCCATGTCGACGCCGAAGGCAACGTTTCCACGAAGCGGGATCTCGCTCTCGCGGCCACCGCGACGTACGGATTCCTCTCGTCCACTGCAGGGAATCGCGTCGGCGCAGTCCTCCTCGGGGCGGGGGACGAGCCCGTCATCGTGCCTCCCGGCAGCGGCCGCGACCACGTCCGCGGGATCCTCGAGCGAGTGGCTAAGACGCCGTCCGTCGTCATCCACGAGGGGAGAGGTGCACGTGCCGACAGCGCCGCCGAGGAGAACGACGCGCAGAGGGACCTCGACAGAGCCGCCGGCGATGCCGGGAAGGCCGGTGATGCCCCGGAAGGCGAGCGGGACGGGCAGGCGAGCGGGATCGGCGAACGACTCCGCAACGGTTGGTCCGAGGCGCGGCGCAGGTTCCGAGCGGCGCGCCGGTATTCCGAACCGGCCGAGGCTGCGCCCTCGGCGCTCTCCCGCGGAGCCGCGAGCCTTCGTGGGCTCGCGCGGCGGCGCGGTCTCGTCGTCCTCGTCTCGGATTTCCTAGAGGAGTCGGACTGGGAGCGGGCGATGCGCATCGTCTCCAGCCGCCAGCAGATGGTGGCGGTACGCCTCACCGACCCGCTCGACGTCGCGCTGCCGCAGGTCGGTCGGATCACGCTTCGTGACGCCGCGAGCGACGAGCTCGTCGAGGTCGATGTCACCGCCGAGCAGGCGGCCACGTACGCCTACGCCGCAGCGCGGCACCGCACCGAGGTGGTCACAGCGCTCCGGCACTGCGGGGCGCCCGTGCTGTCGCTGCGCACGGATCGCGACTGGGTCCGCGACGTGATCGAATTCGCCGGGCTCCGTCGCAAGGGTGCCTTCCCCGACGGGGAGCGCGCGCTCGCCGATCTCGTGGAGGTGCGGCAATGAAGCTGAGTCTCACCGATTTCCAGCACCCCTGGTGGCTGCTGCTCGTCGTCGTGCCCATCGCGCTCATCGCGGGCTATGTGCTCGCGCAGCGCTCGAAGCGCCGGCGCAGCATCCGCTTCGGGAACATGGGGGCGCTGCGCGCGAGTCGAACCGAGAGGCGCCGCTGGTGGGTCCACGTTCCGGCGGTTGCGCTCGTGCTGGCGCTGCTCGCTCTCGTCGTCGCGCTCGGCGCGCCGCAGGCCGAGCAGAAGCAGGAGCGGAACCGGGCGACGGTCATGTTGGTCATGGACGTCTCGCTGTCCATGGAGGCAAAGGATGTCGCGCCGTCTCGCCTCGAGGCGGCGCAGATCGCGGCCAAGGACTTCGCGAACAACCTCACCGACGGGGTCAACCTCGGGCTCGTGAGCTTTGCGGGGACCGCCAATCTCCTCGTCGCGCCGACGACCGAGCGCGCTCCGGTGGAGAAGGCCGTGGACAACCTGCGGCTGGACCAGCGCACCGCTACGGGCGAGGCGATCTACTCCGCGACCCAGGCCATCGAGTCGTTCTCCACGAGCCTCGGCGGCCCGGACGCCGCGCCGCCCGCGCGCATCGTCCTGCTCTCCGACGGCAAGGAGACCGTGCCGCAGGACCCGAATTCCGAGCGCGGCGCCTACACCGCGGCGACGGCGGCGGGGCAGCAGAAGATCCCGGTGTCGACCATTTCGTTCGGTACCGTCGGCGGCTACGTCGATATCGAGGGAACGAAGCAGCCGGTCCCCGTCGACGACGCCTCGCTGGAACAGATCGCGAAGAACTCGGGCGGCGATGCCTTTACGGCCTCGAGCCTCGAGGAGCTCGACTCGGTCTACAACACCCTCGAAGAGCAGATCGGCTACGAGTACAAGCTCTCCGATGCGAGCCGCCCCTGGCTCGTGATTGGCGCCCTCCTCGCCTTCGTGTCTGCGGGGCTCTCGCTCGTCGCGAACCAGCGTCTGCCCTGATCCGGCGGGTCCGCCCGGGAGAGCCTCACGGCAGGGCAGGCGGGCCACGCCCCGGAGCCGGCGAAGAGGCGGGGTCTGGCCGTATCGGCGCCCTCCGGTGGGTAGGGTTAGCCACATGGCCTCCACCGCGCAGAACAACGCCGACAACGCTTCACAGAATGGCGCTCAGGACAGCATCTCGAGCGGAACCGGAGAGCCCCGCTCCGTGCTCGTCACCGGCGGTAACCGTGGAATCGGCAAGGAGATCGCCGCGCGGCTCCTCGCCGACGGACACAAGGTCGCCGTTACGGTCCGTGAGGGCGCCCAGGGCGAGCCGCCGACCGGCGCGCTCCCCGTCGTCTGCGACCTCACCGACTCCGCGTCCATCGACGACGCGTTCTCCCGCGTCGAAACCGAGCACGGCCCGGTCGAGGTGCTGGTCGCGAGCGCCGGCACTAACAAGGACACGCTGCTCATGCGGATGTCCGAGGACGATTTCTCGGCCGTCGTAGACGCGAATCTCACCGGCGCGTTCCGGCTCGTCAAGCGGGCCAACCGCGCGATGCTCAGGGCGCGCTTCGGTCGCATCATCTTTATCGGCTCGGTGGTGGGGCTCGCGGGCACCGCAGGGCAGGCCAACTACGCCTCCTCGAAGGCCGGGCTCGTGGGACTGGCCCGTTCCATCGCACGCGAAATCGGATCCCGCTCGATCACCGCGAATGTCGTCGCCCCCGGCTTCATCGACTCGGGAATGACCTCCGAGCTCCCCGAGAACCTCAAGGAGCAGGCACTCGCCGCCATCCCGATGGGACGTTACGGCGATCCGGCCGAGGTCGCCGGCGTGGTGTCGTGGCTCGCCGGCCCCGATGCCGCCTACGTCAACGGCGCTGTCATCCCCGTCGACGGCGGCCTCGGCATGGGGCACTAGTCCCGCCGTCCACCGTCATAGACAATCGCGCCACACCACCACTGGCCGCGCCCCACTGCGGCACCGGCTCCAGATAAATCCAGGCAACTCCAGGGAAGAAGGGCTCACCATGAGCGACGTCCTCGCCGGCAAAACCATCCTCGTCACGGGTGTCATCACCGACGCCTCCATCGCATTCTCCATCGCGAAGAAGGCACAGGAGGAGGGCGCGACGGTGATCCTCACCGGATTCGGTCGGGTCTCCCTCGTCAAGGCGATCGCCAAGCGGCTGCCCACGACGCCACCGGTCGTCGAGCTCGATGTGCAGAACATCGAGCACCTAGACACGCTCGCCGATCGCCTCCGTGAGCACACCGACCATCTCGACGGAGTCGTCCACTCGATCGGGTACGCCCCGCCGAGCGCTCTCGGTGACGGCTTCCTCGATACGCCGTTCGAGGACGTCTCCACCGCGATCCACATCTCCGCGTACTCCTACGCCGCCCTCGCGAAGGCCGTCCGGCCGCTCCTTCGCCCCGGCGCCTCGATCGTGGGCATGGATTTCGATCCCCGCACCGCGATGCCGTTCTACAACTGGATGGCCGTGTCGAAGAACTCGCTCGAGGCGGTCAACCGCTACGTCGCCAAGGAGCTCGGCCCCGAGGGGATCCGCTCGAACCTCGTCGCCGCGGGCCCCGTCAAGACACTCGCCGCAAAGTCCATCGCGGGTTCGGCGATCGGCGACGGCAACGAGCTCGACCAGCTCGAGGTCGAGTGGGCGCGCCGCGCACCGCTCGGCTGGGACGTGAACACCGCGGCGCCCGTCGCCTCTACCGTCGTCGCCGCGCTCTCCGACCTCATGCCCGCCACGACCGGCACCGTGATCTACGCCGACGGCGGTTTCGGCTCCGTCGCTTTCGCGTAGTGGCTCGGACTCGCAGGCAGGAAAGAGAGAAGACGTTGACGACCAAGGACGACCCAGCAGCCCGGACGGACGGCGAAACGCCCTCCGGCGCGACTTCGCCGCTCACTCCTTCCGGTGTCGGTACCGGCCCCGTCGAGGCACTGATCCTCCTCTCGTTCGGCGGCCCGGAAAAGCCCGAGGACGTCATGCCGTTCCTCGAGAACGTCACTCGCGGCCGCGGAATCCCCCGCGAGCGGCTCAGCGAGGTAGCCGAGCACTATCTGCACCTGGGCGGACGCAGTCCGATCAACGCGCTCAATCTCGAGATCATCGAGAACCTGCGCGCCGAGCTCGCCGAGCGCGGACGCGATCTGGAGGTCGTCTTCGCCAACCGCAACTGGGAGCCCTACGTCGAAGACGCCGTCGCCGAGCTCGGTGCCCGCGGCGTCCGCCGGGCCGCGGTCTTCGCCACCTCCGCGTGGGGCGGATACTCGGGCTGCGCCCAGTACCAAGAGGACATCGAGCGCGCCCGCAACTCTGCCGGAGATTCCGCTCCCGAGCTCGTCCGGCTCGGCCAGTTCTTCTCCGCCGAGACCTTTGTCGCGCTCAATGCCGAGGCCGTCTCCGCCGCGCTCGGCGACGCCCGGACGGCAGGGGAGTCCCCGCGACTCGTGTTCACCGCGCACTCCATCCCGGAATCGGCGGACTCGGACTCGGGCCCCGCCGGAGCGGGCCGCCTCTACAGCCGTCAGATCGCCGAGGCCGCCGCGCTCGTCGCCGCCCGCGTGGGCGCTGACGATTTCGATCTCGTCTGGCAATCGCGCTCGGGCCCGCCGCAGATCCCGTGGCTCGAACCGGACATCGTCGACCACGCCACCGCCCTCGCCGCTGCGGGGGAGACCTCCCTCGTGGTGTGCCCGATCGGATTCATCTCCGACCACGTCGAAGTGATCTGGGACCTCGACTCCGAGCTCGCCGAGGCCTGCGAGGAGCTCGGGCTCGCCCTCCGCCGCGCCGCGACCCCCGGCCCGCGCAGGGCGTTCGCCTCGCTGATCCTCGACCTTCTCGACGAGGTGGAAACGGGCACCGAGGTCCCGCGCATTGGCCATGTGCCGAGCTACGGCTGCCGCATCGACGGCAGGCGCTGCGCCGAGTTCTGCTGCGGACGTCCCTCGCCAGTCCTCGACTAGGCCAGACGAACCGGG
>NZ_DAINST010000098.1:1792-8863 GCF_036741115.1 Dietzia sp. | reverse complement strand
CCTTCAACTCGGTATCGCGGACGCCGAGATACCGAGTTGAAGGCCTAGCTCAGTGCGAGACAGCCCGCGATCCTCGCGGTCCTGACGCAAACGCGCAGGAATCCACGTCTCGATCGTGGGCCACGCCATGGCAAACCACCTCTCCGTAATTACACGTGTGTAACGTTGCCTACGTTAGCGGGGCACGAAACTGCACACAAGCACCGCCACGAAATAGTTTGGAATCAACTGAGTCCAGATCGTATAGGGGAGTGGAATAATATGGCATACGAAGGAGATATTACCGCGCTGATGGTGGCCGCGGCGCGGGCCGAAGTGAGCGGCACCGCTGGGTTTACCGACGAGTTCGCTGCAACCGTGGTGACCGCTGCCGGCGGCTTTGACGTAGCGGGCTTCCCGGATGACCTCGTGCGCCGCGTCTGCACGAGTGTTCTGTTGCGCTCTAGGTTCCTCGATGACGCTGTGATGAAGGGCGTGGGCGACGGGGCTACTCAGGTCGTTCTTCTGGGCTCGGGGCTTGACGCACGTCCGTGGCGTTTGCCCGTTCCTCCTGCGACGCGGTTCTGGATGCTCGACCTTCCGGGCACGGCCGGCTTTACACAGGAGGCGCTCGGGCCCGCCCCGGTCGATGCCACGAGCGTCACGGCCGACCTGCGAGATCCAGAGTGGATTGACGCCCTGGTTGGCGCTGGGTTTGACCCCGAGCAACGCACCGTGTGGGTCGCCGAGGGGCTGTTGTTCTATCTCGAATCCGCTATTGCAGATCGTGTGGCTGAGCAGGCGGCGAAGGCGAGCGTCCCCGGAAGCGTGTTCGCGTTTGCGCACTTCGGTCCCGGTTCGCAGGGCGAGACGATGACTCGCTCGATGTCGACTGAGGTGCAGACCTACGGCTCGACCTTTGTGTCGACGATCGAGTCCCCCCAGGAGTACCTCGACGGGACTCCGTGGCTCCCTGAGCAGGTCTCCACGTTCTACCTCGAAGGGCAGGAGATTGGTCGTGATGTGGAGTACACGGAAGAGCCTGGCCAGGAGGTTACGTGGCTGTGCTCGGCTCGCCACGAAGGATGAGGCGATCGGCGTTCTCGATGATGGCGCGATGCGTGGCTTCCGGGGTTCTCGACAGGCGCCACAGCCGCCTCCTCGAGGCGCGGATGGCCGATTGGCGAAGGAGTTGGAATCGCCGTAATCGGCTATGTAGAGCGAGTGCGGCGGGGATATAGACCGCGAACGCCAATCCCAGCGCCGAGAGGGTCAGGGACACAAAGCTGGTAGCTAGGAGGCTTTGTGCGAGCGTTCCGGCGTGGTCGAAGGTCATAAGGATGAGAAACGCGATTTTCGACAGGAAGTAGGCCAGGCCGGCAGTTCCCATGACGATGAGCGCGAGACGTGTCGCCTTCCCCGCGCCGGAATCGACAGGGCTATTGCCTGCGCGCAGAGCGAGGACGAGGACGATCGTGGACGTAAGGCCTTGGAAGAACATCGCCGATCCCCAGACGAGCGTCTGATCTGCGGTGTCGAGTCCGTCTGCGGAAAGTAGGGGGCGGAAGCTGTCTCCATAGGCTGCGTGCCCCAATGCAACGAAGATGGTGCACGCAGCGATGGTAAATATTGCGAGCCCCCAGCGGCTTCGGCGGGTCGTCAGGAGCGCGCCGACGACGAGGGCGAACGAGATGAGCCCGGACACGACAGCGAAGGCGACGGGGAGGTTGTGGCTGTGGAAGATTCGGGCGAGGACGGGTTCGACATAGATGTCGAAAAGACCGCGGAGCCTAAAAAACTTTCCGCATCCGAGTAGTGCCACTGCTCCTCCGAGGCAGCGCAGCCGCGACGGTAGCCACGTCGAGGCTGCTATCGCCCCGCCGGGAAGGATCGTTAGGAGCCCTGCGATCAGAGCGGTGTAGTCACCTTCGAGCATCGGGCGCACCGAGAGCGATGAGGAGCGGGGATCGTGATGCAGGAAGGGTTCGCGCGTAGGCGGTTGTGACGACCAGCTCGGCGAACGCTTCGGCTTCGCGCTCCCAAATGGTGTCGACGCGGCCCCGGTACATCGTGGTCATGGACTGCTGGACGAGATACCGCAGAACCCCTCGCGGAATACCTTTGAGCTCGGGGAACGTGGCGTAGTAGTCGACGGCGTCATCGATTCTGTCCACGCTCGGGAGATGATGCAGCAGGTGGAAGTATTCGTGAGCGAGGGTATGGCTGGCCGCCGGCGGAGGTAGTTCCTCGGCGAGTGTGATCGTGTGGATCTTCTGATCGAAATTAGTAACTGCCCGTCCCGATGCCGCACAACCGGAGATGGTGTGGGCCGGTGCTCGCTGAATCTGCACAGGGAAGGGAAGGCGCTCCTCCGCGGCAGCAAAAATCGCCGAACAGGCGCTATTGCCCGACGCTTGGAGGAGCTCGGCGTAGCACGCGCGGACTCGAGTGGAGATGGACTCGGTCACTGCTCCGGCACCACCCGACGGAGGGTGACGCCCGCCCTGACGAGTTCGCGCACCCGGTGTACGTGCGTGGACGTGCGATCGTCGACACGCGAACCAGTGAGAAATTCCCTGAGCCAGATGTGGCCGTCGTCGAATCCTAGGTCGGCTGCGATGGCGTCGATAAGGTCGTTCGAGAGCGGTGCGAGGCCGTCGAGCTCGAACCGAATGGCGTCGGCGCTGAGATCCGTGGTGAGCGCGGCGTAGTGCTGTGCCGCGGCGGCGAGTCCCTCATGTGCGCCCTCGGTGAGTTCCTGGATGCGCACGAAGGGCGTTGGCGTGGGGTTCATTCGCTTCCTCCGTGTTTGGAGTTCCAGTACATGGAAAACATGGTTGCGTCCGCGTCGCGGAAGTTCAACCCTGCGAGCCACCGTCGGTAGGCCCACCGGTAGTAGTCCGGCGTGTCTGCGGCGGGCTCCGGCGCCGTGAGTGCCGGGAGGATCGATGCGCGAATGTGCTCCGGAAGCTCTTGGCCGGGGCCCCCGTACTTCTCGAGCAGCATGGTGACATAGAAATCGGACAGGATGCTCGTGAGCTCCTGTCCTTGGAGCCGGACACTTTCGGGGAGCTCGGTGAGCTGGCCGACTGACAACAGGTAGCTGATGATTTCGCCACCGTGATCAATGATCATGCGCGCGGGGTCGAGCGCAGCCTCGAGGTCGGTGCCCGATTCGGTCGATGTCCGAGAGCGCGCCGCCACCGCCAGATCAGGAGACAATGCTCCGCCGAGCACGCGCTGTGCCGTCCCCGACATCCATTGCAAGGCGTGGTCCAGGCGCGCGAGGGTCTTCGGCCCCGGTTTGGGCCCGGTGCCGTCGGTGTTCTCGATTTTCATCACCGTCGCCGGTGATGGTCCCCCGCAGGCGTAGACGTCGCGCTGGGACATCCCGAGATTCCCTCGTCGTCGCTTTACGGCGTCGGCGAGCGCAAACCAGCCTCCGGTTCCCTCGCCTGATGTCATAGACACGAGCCTAACAATAGCTTCAGGGTACACGGGGAAGGCGGTCTTACCTGGGCGTTTCCTCCTCGCCGAACTCATAAAACATCTCCTCATTATTCCAAACTGTTGCGCACAGTGTATCGCATGGACTATCCTGAAATAGTCCACGATGGATTACACTGCTGTAGTACCGCTCAGGCCGTCTGCGACAGTCCGGGCTACTTCTAACAGGGGAGATGTGACATGGCTTCAAAGCGGCGCGGCGCACTGAGCGGTGCGGTCGTGGGTGCGGTAGCGGGCGCTATCGCTTTTGGCTCGGTCGGCGCGGCATTCGCGGGCCAGGCCGGTCTAGCGCCCGCGCGGAATGCGGGTGTGGAGGCCTCGTCGTCGGCGAAGACCAGCGAGGGTTCAGGCCAGCAAGGCATTACCTCCGCTCGTGAGACGGGCACGACCGTCGCGGCGCAGGAGACGCCCGGTAAGGCGAAGCCGTCCGGAGAGGGCGAGAAGCTGGCCGGTGAGGCGAAGCCGAGCAGGACCGACGAGGCAAAGAAGACGGAGTACGCCGGCGCCAAGGATTCGAAGCAGGCCGGCGTCACGGACGCCCGCAGTGCGGGCGACAAGAAGAAGGCCGACGACGCGAAGAAGGCCAAGGACAAAAACGACGCGGACAAGAAGGCGTCCGAGGAGCGGTCCGAAACCGCCCCGAGCGATGGCGCTGCGTCCGGCCAGCAGAGCGCGCCGCAGCAGCAGGCGCCGGTCGAGCAGGCCCCGGCCCAGTCCGCGCCGGTCCAGCCGGCGCCCACGCAGTCGTATCCCGCTCCCCAGCAGTCGGTGCCGCAGCAGCAGGCACCGGCTCCTCAAGCCCCGGCCCCGGCGCCTGCGCCGGGTCCGGCCCCCATCCAGCTCGGCCCGCCGGCGCCCGTCAATGACGAGCACATCGCCGGGCCCTTCAACTTCGGCTAACAGAGCCGTTCCGCACTAACCACTCGTAGAAGGAGAACTCCTCATGGATCCGATCATCACTCCCATCGCTGCCGCGATTCTCGCTGGCGCTGCGGCGCTCGGCGCGCCGGCTGGCGCTCTCGGCGCGGCCGCTGCTGCTGGTCCCGCAGCGATCGTCGGCACGGCGATCGGTGCGCCGGCTGCGGCCGGTGCTGTCGCCGGTTCGGTCGGTGTCGGCGGCGCTGTAGCCGCTGATCCGCATGCGCGTCTCGGCGTTCAGAACGGCGTGAACGACGCCTACAACAACACGATGCAGGCCGCGACCGACGCGTACAACAACGGCGTCGATGCGTGGAACGAGCAGGCCGTGCCGCAGCTCAACGGTGCAGGCTCCACCGGCGCCGGTCCGGTCCCGCACGCGAACTTCGGTAACTAACAGATCGCCCGCGTCGGGACGGAGGGATTGCGCTGATGTCGGAAAACAATGGCAGCACACCGGGCATGCCGGGCGCCTCGTCCCGCCCGGCGTGGGCGCGGCCCGCAGAGCCAGTACCCAGCAGCCCCACCGAGGGGTCAGCGACGGGCAGCGGCGCGCATTCCGGCGACGAAGGGCCCGTTGGCCGTTCGGCCCGGCCCGAAGAGAGTCCCGCGTGGGCGCAGGGAGCTCGAGCGAATGAGGAAAGCGCCGCCGAGCGGCCCGGCCCGTCCGGGGACGATACGGAGCCAGCTCTTCGAGCGGTCCCAGCTCCCGTAGGGCCGGCTGCTCCGGCGTGGGCGGACCCCGTTCCCTCGCCACAGCCGCGACCGCAGGAAGTGGCTGAGGGCGAGTTCGCTGCCGAGCCTGGCGAAGCGGAGCCCAAGCGGTCAGTGATGGATCGGCGTAAATGGATCGCCCTGGCAGGTGGCGGCGCTGCCGTGCTGCTGCTTGTCGTGGTGGTCGCCGTCATCGTGAGCTCCTTGCCCGGCGGGGAGGACGATTCGGCCGCGGATAAGCCTCTTGCAGCGGCGCTGGAAGAGGAAGCCGCGCCCGCCCCAACTGCGGCGCCGGCGAAGTTTACCTGTGAGGAGTCCTCGAGCGGCGGGCAGGTGACGGGCAACGGTGCCGGGGATCGGAAGTCTGTCCCCGGCATCGTTTTGGCGTTCGAGGACGCCTACTACAACTCCCGGGACGCGAAGGAGGCCACCGAGCTCACCGACACGGACTCTCCATTTCGTCCGGATGAAGCGGTGAAGGTGCTGCAATCCGGGATCGACGCGGTCCCCGAGGCGACCGATTACTGCGTGACGGTGACCCCTGATGGCGATAAAGCGACGGTCGAGATCGTCGAGGCCCGGCCGTCGGCAGCGCCGGAGACATTCACACAGACATTTTCCACGAAGCGCGACGGTGACCGGGTGTCGATCACCGACATTCAAGAGCAGGGGCAGTAAACGATGAGTCTTCTTTTCCCGGTATCTCGGAACCGCGTGGTGGGCAGGGTGGTTCCCCTTCTTTCTGCGGTCGCGGTTCTCTCGACGGTCGGTGGCGGCGTAGCCGCCGCGCAGTCGTCGTCCACGGCGCCCACGGCCACGGCGCCCACGGCCACGGCGCCCTCGTCGGCGTCGACGAGTGCTTCTGTGTCGTCGAGCTCGCCGTCGGCGACGACGGGTTCTGCAACGTCGACGAGCGGCGCGGTGGCACCGACGTCGGGGACGTCGTCTGCGGCGCCGGCGGAGTGCCCGAAATTGATGATCTACGGGATGCAGGGCACAGGGCAGTCGTCGCCGGATGCTTCGGAGTCGCAGGACACCGGCGCGTTGGGCACGATCCTCGGTCCCGTGGTCGATGCGTTTGCTGGGCAGAACATCATCGACCGAAAGTACGTGCCTTACGAGGCGAGTTTCGGGGGAGCGCCGGGGACGGGCTCGGGCAAGACGGAGTACCGCCGTTCGGTGAGCGGCGGCGCGGAGAAGCTCGGGGAGATGATCACCGCCGACAGCACGCGCTGCCCGGACATGTTGATCGGGATTCTGGGGTACTCCCAGGGCGCCGGCGGCGCGTCGAACGTCGCGAAGGCGATCGGTGACGGGTCCGGTCCGGTGCCGGCGGACAAGCTGGCGATGGGATCGATGCTGTCCAACCCCGGCCGCGCCCCGGGATCGCCGGTTCTCCCCGGCGCCGAGGGGCAGGAGCACCCGTCGGCGCCGCCCGGCGCCGAGGGCGACGAGGTCGAGAAGGTGTCGGTCGGTTCCGCGCAGCAGCAGGTTCCTGCCGGTGGTGGCCTGGGCGCAGCGGTCATTGATGAGGCCAGTGACTACGGCGAAGCCTCGGGCCGTGTGGCGTCGTGGTGTGAGACGGGCGATATGGCCTGTGATGTGCCCGAGGGGGCGCCGATCGCGCGGGTCATGGCGAATCTCGCTGGGCAGTCCGAGATCAATCCCGATGATCCGGTGGGGTCGTTGATGAGCGTCGCCGATGCGTTGGCGACGACGACGATCAAGTCGGGTACCGACATCGTCAATGAGGACATCTCGGGGGACTCGATCACGAATCTGTCCTATGAGCCGGACAAGACGATCTCCCAGCGACTCGAGAAGGCCTCGGATCCGCGGACCGAGGCCGGAGATCCGGGTGCGGCTTTGTAGAAGCTCGGCACGATCGGGTTGAACTCTGCTGTCGCGGTGGCGAAGGAAGTGATCACCCCGGCCAATATCGCCGAGCTCGCC